>JAPPBK010000131.1 GCA_026705105.1 Chloroflexota bacterium
CTCCTCCCCGCCGACGAACAGGACCAGCGGCGCCTGTCCGGCAGGATCGAGCTGGCGCTCAATCTGCGATTGCGCTTCCCTCATCGCTTCGTCGGTCAGTTGCCGGCGTTGTTCGTTGAGTCGGTTGAGCCTGCCGGCCAGTTCGTGGGCTGCGTCGCGATCCCGCTCCATCAGCATCTCCAACGCAAGCGAGGCGTCGTCGAGCCGTCCGGCCGCGTTGATCCGTGGCGCGAGCTGAAAGCCGATGGTTTCCGTGTCGATCGGCGCCCGGCTGCGTCCGGACTGGAGCAGGCTGCGCAATCCGGGTCGCTCGGTCGCCTGCAGCGCGCGAAGGCCCTGGTGCACGATCCAGCGATTCTCGCCGCGCAGCGGCACCACATCGGCGACGGTCGACATCGCGGCCAGGTCCAGCCAGCGGCGCGAGTCCGCCGGGGACTGCATCCGTTCGCTTACTGCGTGCGCGAATCGATAGGCGAGCCCCCCGGTCGACAGCTCCGAGAGCGGGTGACCCGGCGGAGCGAGCTTGGGCGTCACAATGGCGTTCGCCTCGGGCAAGGCGTCGGCCGGTTCGTGGTGATCGAGCACGATCACGTCCATGCCGTGCCGTTCGCGAGCAGCGGCGATCTCGTTCAGCGCGGTGATGCCGCAGTCGGCCGTGACCAGCATCTGGGCGCCGTCGGACGCCAGTTGCGCCAGCGCCGCATCCTGGATGCCGTAGCCCTCGCGCTCGCGGTGGGGAATGAAGGGGCGCGCGTCGATGCCGACATCGCGCAGCGCCTCGGTCAGAATCGCCGTACCGGTGATGCCGTCCACGTCGTAGTCGCCGTAGATCGCCACCGCCTCGCCGCGCCGGGCGGCGAGCGCCATCCGCTCAATCGCCTCGTCCCACTGCCCCAGCACCGATGCGTCGGCGGGCTGATACCAGTCGGGGTTGAGGAACTCCTGGGCTGCCGGCACGGTGTCGACGCCGCGTCGCCGAAGCAGGCGGCCGACGAAGGACGGGGCGTCCAGGCCCTCGATTGGTGGAGCGTCATGCGGTTCGGCGATCCGCCAGGTCCGTCCGAGCCAGCCGTCCGTTCGCTCGCGCACCACGAATAGTGCCCCTGTCCGGCTTGAAGTCGAGCGGCCCGGCTCAGCCTTCCCATCGCTTGAAGACGAGGCAGGCGTTGTGGCCGCCGAAACCCATCGAGTTGGAGAGCGCGACGCGTACCTCACGCTCGCGACAGACGTTTGGCGTGTAGTCGAGGTCGCAGTCGGGATCGGGATGATCGAGATTGATCGTTGGCGGGATCACGCCGGAGCGGATCGCTTCGACTGTCGCCACGGCCTCGACCGCGCCCGCCGCTCCAAGCAGGTGACCGGTCATCGACTTGGTCGAAGAGATCGACAGTCCGTAGGCCGATTCGCCGAAGACGCTCTTGATCGCCATCGTCTCGAACTTGTCGTTCAGCGGCGTCGAAGTGCCGTGCGCGTTGATGTAATCGACCTCGGACGGCGCGATCTCGGAACGTTCCAGCGCCAGCGACATCGCGCGGACGCCGCCGTCGCCGCCCTCGGCCGGCTGCGTGATGTGATAGGCGTCCCCGACCGATCCGTAGCCGCACATTTCGGCAATGATCTCCGCCCCTCGCGCGACCGCGTGCTCCGCCCGCTCGAGCACCAGCACCGCCGCGCCCTCGCCCATCACGAATCCGTCGCGTTCGACGTCGAAGGGACGCGATGCTGCAGCGGGATCCTCATTCCGGCCCGAGAGCGCCCGCGCCGAAGCAAACCCGGCCACGGCCATCTCGCAGAGCGGCGCCTCCGCGCCGCCAACGACCATCACGTCAGCCTCGTTGCGGCGAATCGTCTCGGCGGCCAGGCCGAATGCGTCGGCGGCGGAGGAACAGGCCGACATCGGCGCAAGATTCGGTCCGCGCGCCTGGAGCGCAATCGAAACTTGCCCCGAGCCCATGTTGGGCAGCATCATCGGCACGGCAAACGGCGACACGCGGTCGGGACCGCGAGAGTCGAGGATGCGGAACTGCTCCTGGGTCGTGGTGATCCCGCCGATACCGGTGCCGATCATCACGCCGACCCGGTCGGAACCGTCGAACCCGCTCTCGAACCCGGCGTCGGCGGCCGCCTCGTTCGAGGCCACGATGGCGAACTGCGAGTAGCGGTCCATGCGCCGCGCGTCCTTGCGCGCCATGTAGTCTTCGGGCTTCCAGTCCGACACTTCGGCCGCGATCCGCACGGAAAGACGCGATGGGTCGAAAATGGAGATCGTCCGTACGCCCGAGCGTCCCGCAACCAGGGATTCCCAGGTCTCCGCCGCCGTCGCCCCCACTGCCGTGACCGCGCCCATCCCCGTCACCACGATGCGCTCGTCCATGAGAACCCCCAGAAAGTCAGTGCGTCCTCAGCCTATCCCGTTGACGGGTTCGGAGTGTGCGGATGTGGGTAGAGCCGGCGCTTGAGGCGCGGAGATGAGCGAACGAGGCTGGGTGCCTACCAGGCGTGTCTGACGCGAGACCGCGACCCTAGCCGCCGGCGGCGGCCTGTTCCAGGCGCTCGTCAATCCGCTCGTCGTGCTCGTACCACTCGGCGGTCTCTTCGCCGGGCTCGGGCAGCACCATCCCGCCCTCCATCGTCCAACTCGCCGGACCCTCGGTGATCCGCCCGCCGAAGTCCTGCTCCGACACGCCGGTAATCTCGCGGAAGGCGCCCATCAGGTCGCTCAACAGCTCAGCCTTGACCTCTTCCGGGCGGCCCGCTCGGTTGCCGCCGTCGAGGAAGTATGGCGTCTCCCAGCGGTCGTCGGCCTCGTCGAACACGACGTGCACGAAGCTGCGAGGAGCGCCGGTGTTGCCGCAATGAATGTCAGTGAACGCCTTGGCGACTGCAGCGCGTTGCTCGTAGGGCACGGAGTCCTTCGGTACGACACATCGGTAGAACGGCATCTGGGGCTTCCTTTCGTGTGAAGGGGAACGTCCCCGTCATGCTACTCGCTGGGATCAGGCATCGCGGACGGATACGACCAGTTCGTCGACGGTGCAGCCGCTGATTTCCATCCACATGTCGCAGATTCCGCGCATTATCTCTTCACGAACCTCTTGCGTCACGCCGCCGACAACACTGCCTCTGACTAGCGATGTCGTCGAGGGTTCACCGCCGCGAAAGCCGAAGCCCGACGGAATGTCGGAGAACTGCACCGGCGGGTCATCGGTCTGTTCGCCGAGTACTTCCCGCGTGACTCTGCGCAAACCGTCGGCCAGCAGCGCGCGGGTGTCTTCGCCGACCTGTCCCTCTTGCATCGTGCAACTGAAACTGACCTTGCTCATTGGATCCTCCTTGCCTGTTCTTTCCTGGTTGGACGAGCTACTGCTGGCCGCCCAGCAAACCTTCGAGGCCGCCGAGGCCTCCGCCTTGTCCGGCCATTTGGCCGAGACCGCCCAGGTCGCCCATACCGCCGCCGAAGCCGCCCATCGACGGCGCTTCGACCGGCTCCTCGCCGGCCAATGAACGCGCAGCCATGGCCAGTTGATCGGCCACGTCACCGGCGGTCACTCCGATCGATCCTCGCTGTCGGGCCGCGCGATTGCCTGCGTCGCCGTGCAGGTAGACGCCCAGCGTCGCTGCATCGAAAGGTTGGACGCCCTGCGCGATCAACGCGCCAATCGCTCCGCTGAGCACGTCGCCGGTGCCTGCGGTCGCCAGCGCCGGCTGTGCGACCTCGGAGACCCGCGCGCGGCGATCGGGCGTGGCGACGATTGTATTCGCACCCTTGAGCACCACATGGCAACCCCACTCGGCGGCGCGGTCGCGGGCCAACGTCAGCCGCCGGCCCTGGACATCTTCCGTCGAGAGTCCGGTCAGGCGTCCCATTTCGCCCGGATGCGGCGTCAATACGACCGGCGCAACCGCATCGGCCAGCACGGAGATATCCGCCGACAGCAGATTCAGTCCGTCGGCGTCGACGACGACTCCATTGACGTCGGCGACCTCTTCCGAGACCAGGAATCGACGCACGAAGACGCCGCTGTGGTCGTGCTGTCCGAAACCGCAACCCAGGACCACCGCATCCACGCCGGGCAACTCGTCGCGTACGACTTCCCAGGCGGCGTGTCCGGAGATCACGCCGGGGTCGTGTTCGGGCAACGGCAGCAGCGTCGCCTCCGGCAGCCCGGCGATCAGGTGCATGGCGATTGACTGCGGCGCGGCAATCGTGACCAGCCCCGCCCCCGCCCGATACGCGCCACGCGCCGCCAACAGCGCCGCGCCGGGATAGCGGGTCGAACCGGCGATGACCAGCACGCAGCCGAAACTGCCCTTGTGCGCGTCGGGCGCGCGAGCCGGCAACAGCGCCCGGGCCGACCGACGTTCGAGTACCTCAGTCTGCAGGTCGTCGTCGAGGCCGGCCGGAATGCCGATATCCACGTGTTGGACCGAACCCGCCGCGCCTGCGCCGGGCTGCATGTAGAGCCCTACCTTGGGCGCGTGGAACGTGACCGTCTCATCGGCGGCCACCGCCAGCGGATCGAGCTGCCCACTGTCCGCATCGAGCCCGGTCGGCAGGTCGACCGCGACGAGCTTCGGTTTTACAGTCCGTTCGCGCACCGCCGCCAGCCGCTGCATCATCTCGGCCAAATCACCCTCGATGGGCCGCGACGACCCGCTGCCCAGCAGCGCATCCACGATCGCCTCCGCGCCCGACAGCAACGCCTCCAGCGCCTCGAAGTCCTGGTCGTCCGACGCCGCGCCGCAGGGCACGCCTTGCTCCACCGTCTGGGTCCACTGCGCATCGGAGCGCTCGCGCAGCGCGTAGATCCGCACCTGCGCCCCCCACTCGTGCAGATGCCGCGCCGCGACCAGGCCGTCGCCGCCGTTGTTGCCCGGTCCGACGAGCACCGCGATCCGCCGATCCTCGAGCGAACCGAGCTGCATCCAGATCTCCTGCGCGACCGCCAGGCCGGCGTTCTCCATCAGGGTGTCGGTTGAGACGCCGGCCGCCTCCGCCCGCTGTTCCAACTCCCGCATCTCCGCCGAGGTCAGCAGTTTCATCGTGGTGCTCCAGGTGGATGTTGGCAGCGACAGGATCGCTATGGTCGCGGTCGCGGCTGTCCGACCGCGAATGCGCAGACCATGTGCTTCTCATGAGTCAGGCTAATCTCGATGCGTTCGAGGCCGATCTCCCTCGCGCGGTGTCGCGCGCCGCCGTGCAGGATCACGACCGGCTTGCCTCGCGCGTTGGCCAGGATTTCGATTTCCTTCCACTTCACGCCGCGCACGCCGGTGCCCAGACACTTCATCACCGCTTCCTTGCCGGCAAAGCGGACCGCCATCTCGGCCACGCGACTGCCGCAGTAGTCGCGCTCGCGATCCGTCAGGATCCGGCGAGGGAAGCGCTCGGGATGTCGATCGAGCACGCTCTCGAAGCGCTCGATCAGCAGCAGGTCCACGCCGCAGGTCAGATCGCCGAACATCGTCACGCAGCGTATCAACGTCTGTTGCCGGCCGGTCCGGCGCGGCCAACCCGGCTCTGACGTACGCTGCCTCCATGACGGCGACCATCATCGACGGTGCGGCAATCGCCGCCGGCATCCGCGAGGCGCTGGCTCGGCAGGTCGAAGACATGATCCTGCGCGGTCTGCTGCCCCACCTGGCCGTGCTGCTGGTCGGCGACGATCCCGCATCCGCCTCCTACGTGCGAGGCAAGGAGCGCGCCGGCGAGCAGACCGGGATCAAGGTCGTGATTCACAGGATTGAGCCCGACTTCGATCCCAAGCAGACCGAGCGGCGCGTCCGCGATCGGATCGAGTTGCTCAACGCCGACGCCGACGTGCACGGCATCATCCTCCAGCTTCCGCTGCCCGAAGGCGTCGACTCCGACGCGCTGCTCGACCGCATCGACCCGCTCAAGGATGTCGACGGCCTGCATCCCACCAACCAGGGACGGATCATGCAGGGACGCGAACGCTTCCTGCCGGCCACGCCGCACGGCGTACAGCAGCTGCTCGTGCGCAGCGGCGCCGATCCGGGCGGCAAGCGCGTGGCGATCGTCGGGCGCAGCAGGCTCGTCGGCATGCCGCTCGCGGCGATGCTGGCGCAGAAACGACAGGGCGCAAACGCGACCGTGACCGTCTGCCACACCAACACGCCCGAACTCGCCGAGGTCACGCGCGGGGCGGACATCCTGATCGCCGCCGCCGGACGACCGCAGACCGTCACCGCGGACATGGTGCGGACGGGCGCGACCGTGATCGACGTGGGCATCAATCGTGTCGACGACGCCTCGCGCAAGCGCGGCTACCGACTCGTCGGAGACGTCGACCTTGAGTCCGTGCGTGAAGTCGCGGGTGCAATCACGCCGGTGCCGGGCGGCGTCGGACCGATGACCGTGGCGATGCTGCTCAACAACGTCACCAGGGCCGCGCGAATCTCGCAGCAGCGCTAATGGCGCTCGCGAATGGGTGACTCGATCTTCGGCCCACCAGATCCGGCCTAGCGCCTCCGCGGTGAAAGAACTCGCGCCAGCATCAGGCCGCTGAGCAGAACCAGCGCTCCGGCGATGCCGATCAGCGGGTACTCCCAGGGGAACGGATCCGCGACCTCAAAGACCGGGCGTTGTCGGCGTTGATCCTGCCGCCGCTCGATCTCCGCCACGCGCTCGGCGATCGCCTCCTCGGAGCGGTCCGCCTGGGCCTGCTCCGGCTGCTCATCCTGCGCGTCCGTTCCCTCGGCGGACTGCTGCGCGGCTTGCTGTTCCACGTCCTCCTGCGCCTGCGCGGCTCCGGCCTCGGCTTGCGATTCCTGTTCGCCCTCGTCCGATGCATCATCCCCGTCGGCCACTTCCGGTCCGCCGATCACGTCGTCCTCGATCACCGTAGAGCGATCCTCCTCCTGCTCACGCGGCGCCAGTCCGACCGAAGCCCGCCAGGCGTTGTCGAGCCCTTCCCGATCAAGCCCGTAGACCGAGGTCAACGCGTCGTTGACCGACTGTCCCTCCTTGAACGCCTGGAACAGATCGTTCATGCGCTCGGCGCCGTACTCAGTGATCAGGTAGAGCACGACCGCGGCCGACTGTCCGTAGAAGATGTCGACGAAGCCGGGACGGTTAGAGGGCGACTCCATGCTACGCAGCGACAGCACGAGATCGTTGTTGATCGCGTATTGCAGCGCGCCGCCGCGCCGATCCAGCCAGTCGCCCTCGGCGATTGTCGCCATGCCCTCGTCCAACCAAGCCGGCAAGTCGCCGTACGGACCTTCTCCGGCCAGCTTGGTCAACACGTGGGTCAGCTCATGCCGCACGACCCAGCGCGACGGCGTGTAGATGTGTACGAGATCGGCGAGCACGCGCGTGCCGCCGGTGATCACCGACTCCTCGAAGGATTCCGACTCGATTCGCTCAACCTGTCGCGCGTCCTCGGAGTTGGCCCAGACGTAGACCTTCATCGGGATCAGTTCGTCCAGGCCCAGGAACGGCGCGATCTCTTCCAGCGCTTCCAGGCCCTCGCGCAGCATTTGCTCGGCAACGCCGCGATCGTGGTAGTAGGCGACTTCCAACACGCCTTCCTGGAGCGACTCCCACTCGAAACGCGGGTCCTCGTAGCGCCAGATCTGCGAATCGGTCTCGTACGTGTCACCGGACTCGTACTTGAACTCCCAGCGCCACTCGAAGTCCGCGCCCGCGGGAATCCAGATCATCGGCTCGCGAGTCGGAAACTCCGCCGTCACCCGGGTCACGTCGCCGGACTGAATCTCGGCCGGCTCTCGGGTGATCGCGCCCTCGGGCAGCACTGCATAGAGGAAGGTCGCCGACTCAATCTGATCGGCGTTCTGGACCAGCGCCGTCACGGTGACCGAGTCGGGCCAGTTGTTCTCGAAGCGCATGCCCTGGACAGTCGGCCGGTCTGCCGACTGCGCCCCGACCACGGCTGTCAGCGCCAGACCGGCTACCACGACCGCCGCCGCGACAAGTGCCCGCGCTCGACCCCGAACGCTCACGCGACCGCCTCCGCCCGCCGGGCCTCTTGCCCGATCTGGTGCTCGAGCGACGCTCTCAGGAACTCGCTGATTTCTCCGTCCAGCACGCCATCCGTGTCCGACGTCTCGTGATTGGTTCGCAGGTCCTTGACCATGCGATACGGCTGCAACACGTAGGAGCGGATCTGATTGCCCCAGCCCGCCTCAATGTGCTCGCCGCGAATCGCCAGGCGCTCCTCTTCGCGCTTCTGCTCCTCGAGCATCAGCAGCCGCGCTTCGAGCACGCGCATCGCCGACTCGCGGTTCCGGCGCAGCGACCGCTCGTTCTGACAGCTCACGACGAAACCCGTGGGCAGGTGCGTAATCCGCACGGCGGTCGAGTTCTTTTGCACGTTCTGTCCGCCGTTGCCGGAGGCGCGGTAGACGTCGATCTTCAGCTCGTCTTCGTCAATCGACACCTCGGCCGCATCCTCGGTCTCCGGCATGATCTCCACACGGGCGAACGACGTGTGCCGCGCGTGATTCTGGTCGAACGGCGAGATGCGCACCAGCCGGTGCACGCCGTGTTCCGACCTCAGCCAGCCGTAGGCGCCGCCGCCATCCGCCTCGCCGCGCACCTCGAGGGTCGCCGACTTGAGGCCCGCTTCGTCGCCCTGGACGATGTCGACCAGGTCCACGCCGAAGCCCGAGCGCTCCGCCCAGCGCTGATACATCCGCAGCAACATCTCGGTCCAATCCTGGGAGTCGACGCCGCCGGACCCTGCAAAGATCGAAATCACCGCCGAACGCGAGTCGTACGGTCCCGAGAAGGCCAGCTCGAACGAGCGCCGCTCAAGCTCGTCGCCGATTGCCAGCGCCTCGGCCGAGAGGTCCTCGGCCATCTCGTCGTCGTCGGCAAGCTCCAGCAGCTCCACCGCATCAACCAGCCGCGACTCGAGCCGGCGCCAGACTTCCACCGTGCGTTGCCGCGAAGCGAGCCGCTTCATGGTTGAACGGGCCCGGTCGGCGTCGTCCCAGAATCCCTGCGCCGTGGACTCGGTTTCCAACCGCGCCACCTCAGACTCAACGCGGATCAGGTCAAAGACGCTCCAGGATGTCGGTTAGCCGACTCTGCAGTCCGTCCAGCGTTTCGCGCAACTCGTCAACATCAGCCACTACGCGTCTCCCGATTCCGAGCCCGGTGGTTTCCAGCGTACTACCGATTGGGCACGATCAGGCCGCCCTCGGTGCGCCGCATTCCTTCCGGCGTTGCCCCCGATTCACGCGCGCGTCCGGCCGCAGCGGCGACCGGATCGAGCGGTCGGGGTCCCGTGTGCTCGTGAACCGGCTGCGGCGGCCGCCAGGGCGTGGCCGATCCCGGCTGCGTGGTCAGCGGATTGAGCTGCGCGTGCTCCGGCCGCGTCTGCCAGAGCGCAATGAACTCAACCATCGACAACGGCTCAACCAGTCCGGCGGCGAACAGTCGATCGTCGATGAACAGCGCCGGCAGCGCGTTCACGCCCGAACGCGCGCCGATCTCGGCGAACTCTTCGATTGCAAAGACATCGGTCTGCAGCTTCGGCGAAAGCAGCGTCGCCGCGCAGGCGGCAAGCGCCGCCTGTCCCGAGTTGGGGTCCATCACCGAGCCGAGCAAGCGCAGACGGGTCGGGCGGCGCAGCTTGCCCAGTGCGCGCTTCATCTGCGCCGACGGCTTCGCCTGCCGCGTCGAGGCGAGCACGATCGCTCGGATCATCGCGACCAACAGGTGTCCGTTGGGCGCGCCGTAGAAGCGCAGCGGACGGTTCAGCTCGCCGCGGATCAGGACGCAGGGCACGTCAACGATGTCACGCCGCTTGACCTGCTCGGGCGCATCCTCGTGCTCGTAGATCGTCAGCGAGATGTGGTCGGAGAGCTCCGCGATCTCCTCGTAGATCTCGCGGGCCACTTCACAGGACGGCTTGTCGGGCCGCCCGGGGACCATCACTCGGCGCGGGCTCTGATGGAAGTACTCCAGCTTCAGCGGACCCTCAATCGCCTCGAACTGCTGTCGAATCTGCGCCCGCTCCGCACCTGCCAGCGCCATGCCGAACCTCACTCTTCCCGCTGCTTAGGCTACGACAACAGCAATGTACGCAGGTGTGCGCGGTATGCTGGGACCGAGGATTTCCGAATGAATGACGAAGCACAGCTGTATCTCGAGCGCGGTCGGCGCTATCTCGCTCAGGCGTCGGAAGAGTTCGCCCGCAGTGATCTTGAACAAGCTTCCGAGAAGGGCTGGGGTGCAGCCGCGCAGTCGCTGAAGGCCATCGCCGCAGAACGCGGATGGAAGCACGGACAACACCGGCAGCTGTATACGATCACGCGCCGACTAGCCGACGAGGAAGGCTCGGACGAGCTGCGCGGGCTGTTCCGCTACGCCACTGATCTTCATACAAACTTTTACGAGGGTCAGATGGATCCTGTGGAGATCGAGTTCTCGCTCGGCAAGGTTGAGAACCTTGTCAGGCACATCGAGGACGCAATCGGCAACGGCCGCTAGCCCGAATCCTGCACCACCCACTCGACCGCCGAGCGTAACTCCGCTTCAGTCACCGCGCCCTCGAATGCGTAGCGGATGACGCCGTCGGCATCGATCACGAACACCCACGGCTCGGACGGCAGACGCCAGGCCACAAACGCCTCCGACTCCACGAGTCGTTGGGGATTGTCGGGATTCTCGAACACCTCGATGTGGATTCCGTTGATCCGGTCGGAGAACTCGCGCCACACGGTTTTCACGGTGTTGAGCACCGGCGCGCAGGTTCGCGAGTGACAAAAGGCCGGCGTCGCGAAGGCCAACAGCAGCGGTCGTCCTTGCTCCAGCGCCTCCGCGATCGAGATTGCATAGAGTCCGGGCTCCGGATCCGGGTCCGAGGTCAACTCCTGGAGCGATTCGACCTGTGACCTCGTGCGTGAGTCAATCGATGGCGCACGCTCGCCCACGCGCGGCGACGACGGTCGTTCTCGAACCGAGAAGCGGACCCGCGCCTCTTCCTCGGCCTCGCCCGAGCTCATCTCCAGGAGCATGCCCCAGAGTCCCGCTGCGTCGAGTTGGATTGGCGCGACATAGACCCCGCGACCGACCGGCAGCGCCCGGTCCGACACGCTCGAGTTGGCGTGCCCGTGCGCCACGATCCCCACGCCCGGGTCGTAGGGGATGAACCTCGCGTATTGCACCGAGCGCGGGCGCTCGCGATCCGCGTCCAGGGCGTACAGCGAGACCCGAATCGTGGGCGCTGGTTCGTTGGGCTGCAATCCGTCCAGGCTGAAGGCGATCCGCTTGACGCCGACCGCCAGATCGCGCGTCGCCAGGACCGGCAGCCAGCGGACCTCGCCGCCTGCTTCGACGACATCCCATGCCGAGCCCGGGCCCGCTCCGGACTCCTGCGCCGACTGCTGTGAGGTGCCGTCCTCGCCGCAGGCTGACGCCAGCACGGCGACCGCGATCGCGAGGCAACCGGCGCGATTCCACCTGCGGCCCGCAGAGAACATAAGGGGGTAACGTGCGGCATTTGACAATCCGCGCGCGAAGCGCTTCAATATACAATGCAACTGCATAGGCGCCTGATCAAAAGTCTGGAGGCCGCGAGCCATGGCCTACTCCACCACCAACCGACGCCAGGAGACCTATTTCCTCCACGCGCGGGACATTGAGTTGCGCAATCACCATGCGCAGCGCATCTACTTCTTCGCCAAGTCCGAGAAGCCGGGCGCGATCGACGAGATTCCCGACGGCTACGAGGTCGTGGAGAACTCGCGCACCGGGCTGCCCGTCCTGCGTAAGGTCAAGGCACACGCCGACGCCGCCGGTTAGGCAATCGAGGCTGCCCCTGGCGGGTGCAACCATCCACTGACTGTCCACGCAACTCACCGCGTTTCCACATCCAGACGCGCGCAACAAGGCGGCGTTTCACGCTCAGTTATCAGTTAACCCTCGATTTGCTCAAGGCGCCCAATCGCGGCCCGGTGTACGTTCGCATTTGCCGCAGCCAGCACCCGGGATCCCGACTCGATGGTGAGCGCCGATCCCTCCCAATCGGTCATCTGGCCGCCCGCGCCGCGCACGATCGGCGCCAGCGCGAGGTAGTCCCAATTCTTCAGCGAGGCCTCGCACACAATGTCCACAAACCCGGACGCCAACAGGCCGTAGGCGTAACAATCCGCGCCGTATCGAACTCGTGCCAGGGAATCGGACAGCCGCGTCCAGGCCGCCGCTTCCCGCCGATCGAACATCTCAGGCGTAGTGGCAAAACCCACGCAATCAGCGAGCGCGACCGTTGACGAGGTGTGGACAACGTGTGAGTTGTGTGTAGTTCGCGCCATCACTCGGGCAACGTCAACCCCCGACCAGCGCTCCCGCAATATCGGTTGGTCAAGTACGCCTAGCCACGGCGCGCCATCCTGTAGTAGCGCAATCAGTGTCCCAAACGTGGGCAATCCCGCAACGAATGCGCCGGTTCCGTCGATCGGATCGACAACCCAAACCCACTCCGCATCGGCATGCTCGACGCCGTATTCCTCGCCGATCACGCCGTGCTGCGGATAGCGGTCGGCGATTCGTTCGCGGATCGCCCGCTCGGCGGCGCGGTCGGCCTGCGTCACCGGCGTTCCGTCGTGTTTGCGTTCGACCTCGGGGTCGCGCCGGAACCAGGGGCGGATCGCCTCGCCCGAGGCGTCGGCCAACTCCTCTGCGAACTGCAGGTACATCTCGGCCACGAGTTCGCGAGGATCGGGCATGGGGCCAGATTACCCCCAACCGTCAGCGCAGCCCGAGCGTCGATATGTTGCTGGCAACAGCGGCGCCCAGTCCTTGCTGGTACATTGCAGTACTCGCAGGTGGCACGTAAGTGTTCTGGCGCGGTCGCCACGGCGCGAGCTTCCGATCCTGTTCGGCACGTGGTTGAGACCGCAGCCTCCGCGGAAGGAATAATCCATGTCCAATGGCTCAAGTGACGCTGACGAGGGCGGCGCGCCGACCGGAAAGATCAACGTAGCCATCGTCGGCGTCGGCAACTGCGCTTCCTCGCTCGTCCAGGGCGTGACCCACTACCAGAACGCCCAAGACGGCGACGAGATCCCCGGCATCATGCACGCCGTGCTCGGCGGATACCGCATCTCCGATCTCAACTTCGTCGCCGCATTCGACATCGACTCCCGCAAAGTCGGCCTCGACCTGTCCGAAGCCATCTTCACCGAACCCAACAACACCGTGAAGTTCACCGACGTGCCCAACCTGGGCGTGCCGGTCGAGCGCGGCATGACCCACGACGGTCTTGGCAAGTACCTGTCGGAAGTGATCGACAAAGCGCCAGGCTCGACCGTG
>JAPPBK010000408.1 GCA_026705105.1 Chloroflexota bacterium
CGAGGATGTGCTGGAGCAGCACCCATTGCGCCGTGATCATCGGGCACCAGACCATCTCGCCTTCCCAGCCGCCGTCCTCGGACTGGAGGTTGAGCAATCGCTCGATGGCTCGCTGGACTGCCAAGCTCGCATCGGGCGCATTTAGCTCGGTCTCGTCAGGCCGCTCGGTGCGTGTCGGGGCCGGAGATCCTGAGGGCATTGAGGTCAAGAAGGCGCGTGCGAGCGCCTCGGTGGGGCGTTCGGTCCCCGTCCCGCCTGCGCGTCTGACGCTGTACAGGTGCCATGCGGCCCGCAGCAGCCAGGCGAGGCGATTGCTCAGGCCCCGAGCGACATCCCGATAATCGCGCCAGGCCTTGGGACTGAGCGACTTCGGGAGCCTCGCCCTCAGCGCCCAGAGCACCGTGGAAATGAACTCCCGACTCAGACTGCGAATCCTGGTGTCTTCACAACCGAGCAGCCGCATGGTGCCGCTCCGCACGCCGGCACTGGCCCGCCAGCGGCTGTACATCGCCTGCCGCAGCGCGGTCCCTTCGACCCGCTGGTCGGCAAAAGCCTCGTAGATGCCCATGGCCAGGAGCTCGGGCACCCGGGTTGCCTCGAAGCGGTGACTTCGGAAGTCGCCGAACTCCTCGCCCTCGGCCAATGCGAAGGCATCGCCGAATCCCAGGGTCATCCCGGTCGCGGTGAGCGGGTGGTAGTGTCCCGCCGCATCGCCGATCAGCACTCGACGGGATGTGCCGTAGGTAAGGCGCGGGCTGACGACATTGGCGGCGGCGTCAAATCGTTCGTCCGTACAGGCATCGAGGAATGCCGGGCGCAGCGTCTCCGGAACCCAACGTGCATACGAGTCGGAGAGCAGGCGCTTCCACTCGTGGGGCGAGAGGTCAAGCGGGATGTCGACGACCGCACGGATACTGTCTTCGTTCAAACGGTAGATCAGCATTGGGCCGGGCGCGCCGCTGAGCACGTGGCCGTAGCCCTCCAGGGGCAAGTCCACCTCCCTGAGCGTCAGACCGATCATCCGCGAACAGGTTCTCGTTTGTGTGCTCAGGCCCAGGGATCGTCGGACGACGGACGACCGCCCGTCCGCGCCGACGATGCGCTCGGCGAGAGCGGTGTGTTCCGTGCCGTCCTGTTCGAACGTGACCCGCCCGTCCTCGACGCTGCGCACGCGGGCGTGGACTCGCAGGTCGACGCCCGGCTCGTTGCCGGCGGCCTGGCGCAAGTGCGAGACAAGGGCGGCGTGTTCGCAGACCAGGCTGCGCGATCCGTCGGCATATGGGAGGACGATCGGCTCCCGGCCGTCCTCGGGAAACACGGCGAAACCTTCGCCCGAGCTGCTTGGCACCTCGCCCTCGACGGAGATGCCGAGTTCATTCAGGACCTGGACGGCGGGAGGGTGCAGCCACTCGCCGGCCAGTCGCTTGGAGGCCGCAGGATTGGCCTCGAACAGCGCGACCCGATAACCCTTGCGTGCGTGGGCAATGGCGCAGACGCTGCCTACCGGTCCGGCGCCGACGATTGCCACGTCATACGGGCCGACATCGCCGTCCGTCACCGGAACACGCTTCCCTGCGTGCGGCGCCGATAACGGAGCCGGCAGGGCGTGACGGGACCGGTCACCCAGCTGCCGTAGTTGGGCGAGGGGAACCCGGTGTCGAGACTGAACTCGAAACGATCCAGCAGGACGGTCCAGATCGCCTTGACCTGCATCTCGGCGAAGTGCTTGCCCATGCAGCGGTGCTTGCCGCCGCCGAACCCGATCAAGGTGTAGGGATGCTGCTTGTCCTCGCGGGCCGGCGGGGCGAAGCGGTCGGGATTGAAGCGGTCGGGCTCATCGAACAGGTGCGGCAGCCGGTGCGATACCGCCGGCGAAACCATGGCCATCGCGCCTGCCGGCACCATGTAGTCGCCGTAGCGCATTGGCTTAAGCACCTTGCGGATCAGGATGATCAGGGGCGGATGCAGCCGCTCGCACTCGCGTACGGCGTGTTCCATCGTCACCTGTTGCTTCAGCCCCTCGAGATGCATCTCGCCCGAGCCGTCGTAAATGTCCCGAGTCTCACTTCTGACCCGGTCCGAGTAGGAGGTCGCCCTGACCAGCTCCAGGCCCGTCCAGGTGGCGAGCACCGCGCTCGTGTGCTGGCCGGCGAACAGCACGGTCAGCAGGACGCCGGTGATCT
>JAPPBK010000432.1 GCA_026705105.1 Chloroflexota bacterium
GGCAAATGAAGCGGAAACAGGATGGAACGATCCTGCGGTCGCACGGGCAAGAGTGGACTACGCGCGGGGTATCGACTGTGCCCCTGATCCCCGCGCGTTCCCATTAGGCGACGACGTGCTGCGCTACATCTCGCCCATCTATGCGCACATGCTCGACCGCGCCTACTGCGGAATCCTGGCGGCGGACAATGACCACGACCTGCTCCTGGCCGGTCTCGGTCTCTCGATGGACCCGCTCATCCCGGAGCCCGCGGTCGAAGACAGGCCGCGCCCGATGCCTCAGGTCCCCAGCGTGGAATGGGTGCTCACTCGCGTCCACGAGGACGGCCGAGTCGAGTTTGGAGCCGAACTCTCCAACGGCCTGCAGGTCCTGCCCTCCGCCCGCATGTTCCCCGCCGACGCGCCGACGGATGTCTGGCTGCGCACCGGAGCGGTGACCAGCGGCGACACCGAGCTGGGCCGAATCTACGCGCGCCGACTCGGCACGGGGGTCATCGAGGCGGCCTTCGTCGCCTCGGGCGGGCGACCAGCGGGTGCAATGCGATGGAGTCTGCCGGTAGATGCCGCCGCCGGCGTCTGGCTCTTCGGCGGGCCGGTCGAGCGCGTCTCGGTTGGCTCAGGAGATGACCTTGTTCAGCGGATAGCTGACCAGCCCGCTGGCGCCGGCACGGCGCAGTTCGGGGATCATCTCTCGCTCCTGTCGTTCATCGAGAATAATCTCCAGCGCAACCCATGAATCGTCGATCAACGGGCTGATCGTGGGGGCGTGCTCGCCGAACTTGCCGATCACGGCGAGCACGTCCTCGAGCGATGAACGCGGTGTGTTGAGTTTGAGACCGACCTTGCTGGTCGCGTTGATCGCGCCCTGCAGCAGCGTGTTGATCGCCTCGATCTTCTCCCGCCTCCCGGGATCGTTCCAGGCCTCCCGGTTCGCGATCAGCCGCGGCGTGCTCTCCAGCACCTCGGCGATCACGCGCAGGTTGTTCGCCCGCAGCGACGATCCGGTCTCGGTCACGTCGACGATCGCGTCGATGATCCGCGCCTTCACCTCGGTCGCGCCCCAACTGAACTCGACCCGCACGTCGATGCCGCGCGCCGCGAAGAACTCCCGCGTCGTGCGCACCAACTCCGTCGCGATCACGCCGCCTTCCAACTGCTCCAACTCGCGCACGCTCGACTCGGCCGGCACCGCCAGCACCCAGCGCGCCGGACGGCTGGTCGCCTTGCTGTAGGTCATCTCCGCCACTTCGACCACGTCCGCGCCCGTCTCCGTCACCCAGTCGTGACCGGTGATACCGACATCGACGACCCCATCCTCCACGTAGCGCGCCATCTCCTGGGCGCGAAACATCGTGCAACTGATCTGGTCGTCGTCGATCTCGGGAAAGTAGCTGCGCGACGAGACCGTGACGCCAAAGCCGGCCCGCCGAAACAGGTCCAGTGTCGGCGCTTCCAGCGATCCCTTGGGCATTCCCAGTCTGAGCATGGCGCCGTCTCCGTCGCGGGCCCCGCCCGCATCTTACGATTCAAGTCTGTGTCACGATCATCGCCCATGCGTCGGGATGCCCAGTGTCGCGGGATACACTGGCCGCATGACGACGCTCGATCCGCCCCAGGCGCAGGTACCCCTGACCGAAGAACGCCGCGAGCGCCTGCGCGAGATGATCGCCGACGAACTCGACGCCGCCTGGCTCTACGGCCGGCTCGCCGGAATGAGCGATCCGCCCCAGGCGCAGGTGCTCAGCCGAATGTCCGAGTCGGAACTGCAGCACGCCACGCACTGGGTGCGGCTGCTGGGCGACGAGCGCTTTCCGACCGAGACGCACCGCCCCTCGCTTCGCGTCCGGCTGATGGCGTTCCAGGCCCGTATCTGGGGCCTGGGCTTCGTGATCTCGCAGCTTCGGCGCGAGGAGCTGGTTGACATCCAGAAGTACGTCTCCGACCCGGACTCCGGCGACCTGGCCGAGGAGGAACGCGAGCATCGCGCCACCCTGGCCGAGCTGGCCCCGCAATTCGGTGCGGTCGGCGCGGTCGGCGAGGGCCACGCAGGCGTCGGCGCCGACGGCGCGTCGACGTTCCGCGCAGCGCTGTTCGGCCTCAATGACGGGATCGTTTCGAACCTCGCCCTGATCGCCGGCGTCGCCGGCGTCGCCATTGGATCCGAAGCGGTGCTCGTCGCCGG
>JAPPBK010000247.1 GCA_026705105.1 Chloroflexota bacterium
CTCGCCGCCAGTATCGGGGTGGCGCGGATTCCAGCCGGTGTGGAGGCCCAGCGGCTGGCTCAGGTCGGGCAGGCGCAGGCCGGCGACTTCGTTGCCGTGCTCGTCGATGGCCGAGACGTAGCCCCGGTACTCCTCGCCCTCCTCGGGCGGCAGCGTGGACCAGTCCACCGTCCGGACCCGGGAGAGGCGGGCCGGGTCGGGTGTCGTGACCCGGTCGCCGACCTGGGCGAGCACGTCGCCGCGGGTGGCGGCGGTGCCATTGGCCAGGCTAGGCACGCTGGAGGGCGGCGCATCTGACTCCCCGGCCGCCCAGCGGTCGAGATTGACCAGGGCGGCCCGCATCAGCGGCGTCTGGTCGACCGCGTTGTGGCGGTACATGCTGCGATCGCCGGTCAGGAAGAAGCTGTCCATCGGCTCGGCCTGGCCCGCGCCGTGCTGGGTGCAGGCGAGCAGGTAATGGCGCGAGTTCGGGTGCTGGGGGATGTCCTCGCCGGACACCGGGTCGATGTCAATCAGCGACGCATCGCCCCGCCAGTACTCCCAGCTCGTGTTGGTCTTGACGATCTTCGGCGTCACGCCCTGTTCGTCGGAGCGCTTGAGCAGACCGTCGGTCGCGCCGCTGATGGCGTCCTCGCGAATCACATCGGCGTGCGGGAACTCGTGGACCGGTCCGCCCAGGAAGAGTTGCGAGGGCTGGCCGAAGCGCCGATTGAACTCGCCGCGAATGCCGCCGGCGACGTGGATGTGCATGCCGTCGAAGACGCGCTCGGTGGGCGCGTCGGGGTCGCGGTTGAGTCCGAGGAAGAGCAAGTGGCGGAGGAAGCGCCCGCTCTGCGAGATGCCGAATCCGTGCACGCGCTCGTAGGAGCGCTGCCAGTCGCGCAGGAACAGCGCCGCGTCGCGGAACGCCAACATGCCGGTACCGACGACCGGCGAGCGTTCGGTGGGATAGACGACCTCGTAGATCTTGCCGGGCGTGAAGCCGTCCTGGAGCCAGACGTCCATCGTCGACGGCTCCACGCCGTTCTCGGTCGCTTTGGCGAAGCGCCAGCGGTCACGTGGAATCTCGCGCGGTTCGTCGTCTTCGAAGTCGAGCACGTACAAACGAGCTCTCTCCTGGTCTGCCTCCGAGACGGGGTAGCCGGGCTGATTGAGGTGCTCGATCGGCATCGAGGCGACCGGATCGCTGGGTCGCAGGTCGGTGATCGCCTCGCCGGAGATCGAGTTGCCGTCGAGGCCGAGCGCTTCCGGCGCCTCGAAGTCGAGCAGGGTCTCCAGGTCGGGCGTGTTCCACTGCCAGGCGACCGAGGCGACGCTGAATCCCTGGCTGAAGAGGAATCCGTCGCCGGGATGCAGCGGGTCGGTGAGGGTGAACTCGGGCGGCGTGCGGTTGAGCGCGCCGGGCAGCAGGCTGCGGCCGCGGTTGGGCACATCGATCACCAGCGCGCCGTTGCCCGCCGATGGATTGACCGGTCGCATGAGCACGAGGTCGCCGCTGAACCGGACGCAGCCGTCGGTGCCGCGGTTGGCGCACTCGAGGTCGGTGATCCGCCGGTGATCCTCCAGCATCGGGTTGACCGCATAGCGCAGCCGAGCCCGGATCAGCTCGAACGGCCCGTGCGCGCCGAACTCGCGTCCTTCGGCGTACGGTCCCTGGTGCGTGATCTCGATTCGTTCAACGGACATGGCGGTGCCTCGATTCGTCTCCAGCACAGGCTACTGATCGGCGTATCGCCTCGCGGTGCGTCTGAGGGTACGCGAGAACTTGAGCAAGTCATCGATGTCCTCGATCGGGTGGCGCGTTTCATTCTTGTCCGCATCGAAGATCCCAATGTGTTTGACGCGCCCGTTGAAGTGGAAGCGGCAAAGGGGCTTGCGGTTGTTGTCGTCAATCAGGACACTGGCGTAGGTCTTGCTGTCGCGGAATCTGACACGATGCGGCTCGATTGTGCCGTGGACCATTCCCTTGCAGAGCCAGTAGGCTTCCTCTTCTTCCGCAGTCGTGAACACGCCCGAGAAGTCCAAGTCACCTTTGGCGATTTGATCGACGACGTTGCGGATCATCTGTTGAAGTGAATCGAGTGTGGACTCAAGCGCCTCTGAGCGTTGAGCGGAGTCTTCTACCTGTACTCGCCTGCCGGTGGACGTGGCCTTGGTCCACGCCCATGAGGCCGACG
>JAPPBK010000208.1 GCA_026705105.1 Chloroflexota bacterium
GACCGAAGAGCTGCTCTACGACGTCCAGGATCACATCGCCGTGATCACGCTCAACCGACCGGAGAAGTTGAACGCCTTCTCCAACGAGATGCTCGACGCGTGGCAGGAGTCGATCACCCGCGCCTCGGTCGACCAGAACGTGCGCGTGATCATCGTGACCGGCGAGGGCCGCGGCTTCTGTTCGGGCGCCGACGTGGGCCGCGAACGGGCCGGGGCCGACGTGCTCGGCGGCGACCCCAACGCGCCCGCCGCCAACCGCAACTCGCTGCGCCACTCGGTTCAGCGCGTGCCGCGCGCGCTGTTCAACTGCGAGAAGCCGTACATCGCCGCGGTCAACGGCGCGGCCGTCGGCGCGGGCATGGACATGGCCTCGATGGCCGACCTGCGGATCGCCTCCGACCGGGCCAAGTTCGGCATGGCCTACGTGCGCATGGCGCTGATCCCCGGCGACGGCGGCGCCTACTACCTGCCGCGCATCGTGGGCATGTCCAAGGCGCTCGAGCTGATGTGGACCGGCAAGATCTTCACCGCCGAGGAAGCGCTGGCGATGGGCTACGTCAGCCAGGTCGTCGAACACGACGAGCTGATGCCGGCGACGTTCGAGCTGGCCGGCCAGATCTCGCGGATGCCCGCCGTCTCGGTGCAGATGATCAAACGTCTCGCCTACCGCTCGGCCGAAACAGGTCTGCACGAGTCGCTGGAGATGGCCGATCACGCGATGGTGATCGCGCGCTCGACCGAGGACGCCAAGGAAGGCCCCCGAGCCTTCGCCGAGAAGCGCGAACCGAACTTCCAGGGCTTCTAGTCACACAGTTCCGAAAGGACTCGCCTCAGGTGCCAATCACTCACGCAGCCGAACCCAAGCTCAGCGGCAAGACCGCCATCATCGTGGGCGCCAGCGCCGGCATGGGCATGGCGTCGGCAAAGCTGTTCGCCGAGCACGGCGCAAATGTCGTCATGGTCGGTCGCAACCAGCAACGTCTCCGGGCCGCCGCCGACGAGATCGGCGAGCAGGCGCTCCCCGTGGTCGCCGACGTTCGCTTCGAGGATCAGCTCAAGGCCGCGTTTGACGCGGCCGTTGACCGATGGGGTGGACTCGATGTCGTGTTCAACAACGCCGGTCCGGGCGACGCGGGCGCAGTGTCGATTCGAGACATGAGCGCCGATCAGTTCGACGACTTCATTGCTGTCAACCTCCGCGCCGTCTTCCTGGGCATGAAGCTCGCCATTCCACACATGGAGCAGGCCGGCGGCGGTTCGCTGATCGCGACCTCGTCAATCGGCGCGATCAGCGGCGTGAGCAACGGCGCGGCGTACTGTGCGGGCAAGGCCGGCGCCCACGCGCTGGCTCGATCGGCCGCCGCCGAACTCTCACATCTCAACATTCGCGCCAACGTGATCGTGCCCGGCCATGTGACGACTCGGTTCGGCATGCCCAGTGACGTGCCGCAGACGGAGGAACAGATCGCAGCGAGCCGCGCCCGCGGGGCACTGGTGTCGCCCTTGGCCCGCCCCGGCGAACCTGAGGACGTTGCCAAACTCGCGCTGTTTTTGGCCTCGGACGACTCGTCCTACATCACGGGGCAAGAGTTTGTGATCGACGGCGGGATGACCGCAGTCAACCACTGGATCCGCGCCATTCGCGAGGGCTAGCCGACTCGCTGGTTGTGGTTGACCGCCGCTTAGTCGTCGGAGACGTAGATCGTCCCGTCGTCCACGCGGGTGTTGAAGGTCTGGATGTACTCGGGCTCGATCTTGTTCTTGATGAATGGCGGCGGAGGCGGCATCAGCTTGTGGATCAGGTTCCACATGCCGTTGGGCAACCAGGACTTGGTCTGACCGGTGCGCATGTCGAACTCGGAGTCGTGCCACGGACAGACGATGTGCGCGTTCTTGAGATCGCCGACCGAGAGCGGCGCGAAGAGGTGCGGGCACTTGTCCTGCACGGCGAAGATTTCTCCGTGCACGTTGGCGACGCAGACGCGGGTGCCATCGAGATCGGCGGCGGTGACTTCGCCGGGCGGCAGTTCCGACAACGGACAGACGGCGGTCTCGGTCACGGTGGCCTCCCAGCGCTCGCGGCGGTCAACTCCAGTGCCCTGATCATCGCGCCGCCGACATCATCGGTCAATGCAAACTGCGCGTGCTCACGATTCCCGTTCCGCTCATACACTG
>JAPPBK010000371.1 GCA_026705105.1 Chloroflexota bacterium
GCGGGGGGAGATGCCGAAAGCCTGCCCCCGCGAAGGCGGGGGGCAGAGGGGGGCGTTCCCTTGCTGATTCAACCCACCTTCAGTTGCTCGGCGACACCGTACCCCGGATGAGAGATCTCGCACCCGAAGAAGGAGGCCACCATGTCGCTGTATGAGATCGCATCGCAGACGATTGACGCGGCATCCGAGTCGTTGCGAGCGTTGAGCCTCGACATTCACTCGCACCCCGAGGAGAACTACGAGGAAGTCCACGCACACGGAGCATTGACGTCCTGGCTGACCGACGCCGGATTCGAGGTGACTCCCTCGGCCTACGGAATGGACACCGCGTTCGAGGCCACGCGCGGCTCCGGCGGCCCGACGATCGCTGTGATGTCGGAGTACGACGCGCTGCCGGGCATCGGTCACGCCTGCGGACACAACCTGATCGCGATCTCCGGAGTCGCCGCCGGCCTGGCGGTCGCCGAGGCGCTGGAACGAGAGGGCGTCCAGGGCAAGATCAAGGTGCTGGGATCGCCGGCTGAGGAAGGCGGTGGAGGCAAGATCCGGTTGATCGACGAGGGGGCGTTCGACGATGTCGGCGCGGCGATGATGATCCATCCCGGCACCGGCGACATCATCTATCCCTTCGTACTGGCGATCGACACCTGTTTCGTCGAGTTTCGCGGCAAGAACGCGCACGCCGCCGGCGCACCCTGGGAGGGCCGCAACGCGCTCGATGCGCTGGTGCTGGCCTACCAGGCGATCGGACTGCTGCGTCAGCAGGCGCATCCGACCGTACGCATCCACGGCAAGATTCACCACGGCGGCGAGAAGCCGAACATCATCCCCGACTACGCTCAGGCCGAGTTCTACGTGCGCGCGCCCAACGAGAGCCGCTTGAACGAGATGATTGCGCGGGTCGAGGACTGCTTCGCCGGCGCCGCGCAAGCAGCCAACTGCGAATGGTCCGTCGAGTGGCAGGCAGGCGAGCGCTACAGCAACATGGCCAGCAACGGACCGCTGGCCCAGGCCTACGGACGACGCTGGCTCGACCTGGGCGTGGAAGCGGCTGACCTGGACGGCAGCGTGCAGGGCAGCTTCGGTTCAACCGACATGGGCAACGTGTCGCATGTCGTGCCGTCGATCCATCCGATGTACTTCATCCCCCACGAGAGCGGCAACCACACGCCGCAGTTCACGGCTGCTGCGGCGACCGACGACGGCCACCGGCTTACGCTGACCGCGACCAAGGCGATGGCCCACGCCGCGCTGGACTGGCTGACCGATCCCGACCTGCGTGATCGCGCCCAGGCCGACTTTGAGGCAACCCACGGCAACTGAGGAGTCAACTCATGCTCGACCACATTGTGCTGGCCACGCCTGACGTACAGGCCACCGTTGACGAGATCGCGGAGGCCACCGGCGTGCGTGCCGAAGTCGGTGGACGATTCACGCAAATGGGCGTTTACAACCACCTGCTGGCGCTGCAGGACGGCGCATACCTGGAAATCATCGGACCCGATCCCGAGCACGAGAGCGGCGGCGGTATGCCGTTTGGACTGGATCCTGAATCGGGACGCGGCGCGCACATTGCCCACTGGTGCTGGAAGGGCAACGAGCGGATCAATGAACTCGCCGCCGCGATCAATGAGGCCGGCTACGACCTGGGCTCGGTCGTCCCGCTGGGACGCGACCTGCCCGACGGCGGGCGCCTGGACTGGCGGCTGACGATCGGCGAGTGGCCGCCGCATCTGGGCGGGTTGATCCCCTTCCTGATCGATTGGGGCGACGCGCCGCATCCCTCCACCACCGCAGTCCAGGGCGTCACGCTCGCGTCCTGGCACGGGGAGCATCCTGACCTCGACACGGTGCGCGCCGCGCATGAGGTGATGGGCATCGAGATCGAACTGCGAGAGGCGAGCGAACCTGCCCTCGTGGCCACCTTCCAGGGCCCCGACGGATCGATCACATACCGATAGAGAGGCCAGCATGCTCGACCACATCGTGCTTGCGACACCCGACGTTCAGGCCTCGGTCGCCGCGATCGAAGCGGCGATTGGCCTGCGCCCCGAACTCGGCGGGCACTTTCCCGGGCGCGGCGTCTACAACCACCTGTTGGCGCTGCAGGACGACGCCTACCTCGAGATCATCGGTCCGGATCCGGATCAACCAAATCCCGAGGGACCGCTGCCC
>JAPPBK010000201.1 GCA_026705105.1 Chloroflexota bacterium
CGCATTGAGGTCGACATGCTCTCCGCTGACACGCACTGTGTACACACAACACTCTCGATCATCGTCCCAAACGAACGCATCACTCAAGATCTCCATCTGCAGGTCGGAGTCCTCCACAAACGACACCGACGGGACCTCGTCATAGACCTCCACTGGAGCCAGTAGCCGAACTAGGCGTGCCGCACCCGGCTTCATCGTGTAGCTCCTCCGTTCGAACTGCACACTGTCTACGATCGGTCAAATCCGCTCCTGCCAAAGCACTAACGCTTCCGCCTGTTCGTCGGCCAATTCGGCCGTCAACTCAACTACCGAGTCTGCAGGCCTGCCCTCCAACCTATAGGATGCGCTGAAGTACCCTCGTCTCCGTATCAACTGAAGTGGCTCAGTCGACGGGACGCTTAGATCATCTGAAACAGTAACTTCAACCAAAGGCTCGCGCGCGACGTCGTCTACAGGCTCGTAGCGAATCAGCAAATGAGCAGGAAGCAATGGTTCGACGTGACGTGTCGGAGGGATCAGACGCAAGCCCCTTAGCGTCTCGTCGGCCTCAGTTCCTGGTCCCTCATGTTCTGTCTCTGTCTCTTCGCGCACATAGTCATTTAGCACACTGGCAAGTTGATTCAACATCCGCTGCGTCTTAGTCGTCGTCTGGTCTGCGTTCGTCGCCAACGCCTCCTGCCTCATTCGCTCAATGTGCGGACGTAACGCTTCATCGAGCGCATCGTCAAGGGCAGCAGAGAAGCGATGATCGGTACCGCGGGCCAAGCCGTGCCTGTTACGCGACACAACCTCTTCCCCTCCGCTCAAAATGTCAGACTCGATCAGAAGTCGGTTGATGAGAGGCACGTCTACGCTGCCAAACAGCCTTCGGAAGTACGAAGACTCGGGCGGGCTAGTGTAGGAACCTCCTGGCCAGAACTCATACGCGGCACGACCTGATGCCACCAGGAGGGAGTGACGCCAGTACTGGGCTTGGCCAAGCCGGCCAGTCTCGGGCTCGTCGAGTGCTTCGGGTGACTCGAAGAGGGTTACCTCGATTGACTCCCCTTCATAGCCGGGCAGATCAAACCGAACCTTGTCCAGCCACTTCACTCCTTCCGGCATCGTGTACTCGATAGCCTCTGGTTCTTCGCCGCCGATTAGCACCAGCTTTCTCATTGGGTCGTTCAAGATTGGTACCAGAGCGAAGTGACGCGACAGTAGCTTCGTCAAGTGCTCGTGGCGGGGAATACGGACTCCCTCGCGGAGCTGCAACTGAACCGTGGTACCATGTCTGCCTGATGGGTCGGGAATCGGATCGGCAATCGCGACAGCATCGTCTTCATCACTGGAAAGGCTAAGTGTGAGCTGACTCTGTTGCCCACCGCGCGTCGTGATCCAGGTAACGTCTCCCAGGGCAGCAACGTCCTTTGCTCCGCGCCCAAAGAAACCGCGCACTCGCTCGTTGTCGACGATTCCGCTTGTTCGCTCTCCAAGGCCCCCTAACCGCTCTTCGAGTTGGTCAACCGTCATGCCTTCGGCATCGTCATCCACCCTGATGTATCGCTGCCTGCGATTCACTTCCACCCTAATCTCGGATACTCCCGGGCTACCGAGTCTAGTGTAGGAGTCATCGGCATTCGTGATCAGCTCTACAAGTGCATTCATGAGGTCATTGCCCATGGCCAGTCGAGCATCTTGTAGGATGGCACGATTGTTTACCCTTAACGGCTTGCGCTGAACGCGGCGGTCAGCCATGCGACGTACTCCTTCAGTTCTGCGTCTTCACTTACTTGCGCGAGAGACGCGAGTTGATCAAGTCGGCGCTCTATCGCCGTCACTGGTGAGCTAGCGCTTATCAAGATGGCCGACGCGAGCCGATTTCCACCCGGGAAATCTCCGCCTTCTTGCCAATGGTTGAAGACAGGATGTGAACGCAACTCCTCCATCTCACGCTGTTCCCGCGATGTCAACCTCGTGGCATGAAGACGGGCACCTGAATCCAAAAGATGTTCATATCGTCGAGCCCAGTCAACTCCGGAGGGAGTCAAAATCCAGTTCTCTGCGGGTGAACCTGCAATGAGCGCGCCATTTCGTTCACGTCGCGCGTCGCTCAGCGCCTCTGAAGCAGCTCCGAGGTTCGGTAGGTGCCGGAGCTTCTTCCAGCCGAATCGTCCCGGGGAGAGCCTGTGACAGCGAACCGCAATGTCCTCTGAGTCGAGTCGCTGTCTGGCGCCACCCAGATCAAACAGTGCCAAGGTCGCTACTTGCCACATCGTCAAGTCATCGAGCTTAGCCGCCTCGCCTTTCCCGGTATCTGTCGCGTTCATTGCGACAAACTACGAGCCAGGCGACATCCAGTCCAGGGTCTATGTCTTCGACAGCCTCGCCAGCGCGTCGGACAGCGCAGACTCCCAGTCCGACTCGGACAGGCGTCTAGGCGGCGTGTAGCGGAGCTGGGTGGGGCCGATCTGGATCTGGCGGGGGACGGGGATTCGGCGCTGAGCGTCGCTGAAGCGGAGGCCGGAAGCGAGGCGGAGGACGACGCGGTCACCTTCAGATTGGATCGACTCGGCGCCGATTCGGGAGGCGAACACTTTGAGCCGGAGCGCGCCGAACAGATTGCGCGCCGGCAACGGCAGCGGGCCGAAGCGATCCTCAAGCTCGCGTCTCAGCTCATCGACTGTCTGCGGCGACGCGGCGGCGGCAAGCCGCTGGTAGAGCGACATGCGCAGGCCCATGTCGTCGACGTACGACTCGGGCAGGAAGCTGGGCACGGCGAGGTCGACCGAGACCCGCGTGCCCTGGCGCGGACTGACCGGACGCTGTCCGGATCGCTTGGCCCTGGATCGCTCGACCGCTTCGCCCAGCAGTTGGGTGAAGAGAGTGAAGCCGACTGCGCCGATGTGCCCCGACTGATGCGCGCCGAGCAGATTGCCGGCTCCGCGAATCTCGAGGTCCTTGAGCGCGATCTGAAAGCCCGCGCCGAGGTCGTCCGCCTCCATGATCGTGGCCAGCCGACGCTGCGCGACCTCGCTCAGCGAGCGGTACGGCTCCGTCATCAGGTACGCATAGGCGCGGACGCTGGAGCGTCCGACTCGGCCGCGCAACTGGTACATCTGGGCCAGCCCCAGGCGCTCCGCGCGATCGATGATGATCGTGTTGACGCGCGGAATGTCGACGCCCGACTCGATGATTGTGGAGCAGACCAGCACGTCTGCTTCGGCGTTGGTGAACTCCTCCATGTGCCGGCGCAGCACGTTGGCGGGCATCTGACCGTGCGCGACGAGGATGTTGGCCTCCGGCACGAGCCGCTGCAGCTCGAGCGCCTCGCGATCAATCGTGCGCACCTCATTGTGCAGGAAGTAGACCTGTCCGCCGCGGTCCAGTTCGCGCAGGATGGCCTCGCGGATCACGCTGTCGTCGCGTTCCATCACGTAGGTCGTGATCGGCAGGCGCTCTTCCGGCGGCGTGGCGATCGTCGACATATCGCGGATGCCGGTCACGGCCTGGTGCAGCGAACGCGGGATCGGCGTCGCAGACAGGGTTAGGACGTCGACCTCGCGCCGGAGTTTCTTGAGCCGCTCCTTGTGTTCCACGCCGAAGCGCTGCTCCTCGTCGATCACGAGCAATCCGAGGCTCTTGAAGCCAATGTCCTGCTGCAGCAGTCGGTGCGTGCCGATCACGATGTCAACCGCGCCCGCCTTCAGTCCCTCGACCGTGAGCTGCTGTTCGTGGGCCGTGCGCAATCGCGAGAGCATGTCGACACGGACCTGCATCGCCGCCAGCCGCTGACGGAACGTGTCGAAGTGCTGTTGGGCCAGCACGGTGGTCGGCACCAGCACGGCGACCTGGTGACCGGACATCACCGCTTTGAACCCGGCCCGGATGGCGACCTCGGTCTTGCCGTAGCCGACGTCGCCGACGATCAGTCGGTCCATCGGCCTGGCCGCCTCCTGGTCTCGACGCACCTCCTCGATCGCGTGGTGCTGGTCGGGCGTCTCGATGAAGGGGAACGATGCCTCCAACTCGATTTGCCAGGGCGTGTCCGGTTCGATTGCGAGGCCGGGCTGGGTCTCGCGAGCGGCGTGCAACTCGAGCAGCTCGTCGGCGATGTCCGCGACGGCGCCGCGCACCCGGACCTTGGCTCGCTGCCATTGCCCGGTGCCCAGCCGAGTCAGGGTGGGCGGCGCGTCCGACGGTCCGACGTAGGGCTGGACCCGATCCAGCTTGTCGGTCGGCACCAGCAGACGGTCGCCCTGGGCAAAGCGGATGTCGATGTATTCACCCTCACGTCCCCCGATCCGCTGCTGCACGACGCCATCGAACCGACCGATCCCGCTATCGACGTGGACGACGAAGTCGCCCCGCTTGAGCGTCTCCAACAGGTGGGAATCGAACTCGGCGGACTCGCGTGTGCGCAGCGG
Organism: Chloroflexota bacterium; assembly: GCA_026705105.1. GTDB lineage: Bacteria > Chloroflexota > Dehalococcoidia > Bin125 > Bin125 > Bin125. Next base: position 4,407 of record JAPPBK010000201.1, read on the forward strand.
ACGGCGTCGACGCTGTCGTTCAAACCCGAAGATCTCGGTGTCACTGATCAGCGTGACGATCCGTTCCCCGGTCTGCGGATCGTCGAGTTGCCAGCCTTCGGCGATCGCCGCCCGGCCGACGCTGATCGCGGACGAGTCGGGCGGCGACTCGGGTTCGAGGCGGGCCAGCGGCAGTCCCAGGTCGGTCATCAGCTCCGACAGGCGCGCTTCCTGGAGCGAGACCAGGACGGTCGATCCCTTGCCCTGCGCTTCACGCAGGGACTCGAAGAGCTGCGTCAGCTTGCCCGCCAACCGAGGCGTGGAACGGAACGGCAATCGCTGTGCGCCGCTGGCGAGCCTGGACAACGAGCGCACGGTCTGAGGCGCGGAATCCAGCCGCGATTGGACTTCCTCGCACGACAGCCACGGATGCGGCAGGCCGCACGGGATCCGACCGCCGCGCTCAAGCTCTTCGCGGGCGTGCGCCGCGCGCTGGTCGCGTTCCTCCAGTCGCGCCGACAGGTCGTGCGCCTCGTCGAGGATGATCAGCCCATCAGACGGGAGATGATCGAAGATCGAACTCGGAGCGAGGAACTGCGTCCAGAAGTCGGGGCGCGACGTCTCGCCGCCGGCGCGGAGCAACTCGAGGTCGAGCGTCAGCGCGGCGGCGTCGGCGCTCTGTTCGGACTGGGCGGCATCCACGCCTGGACTGGCATCCACCGACTCAAGCAGCCGTTCGAGCAGCGGCTCGGACTCCGCCGTTCTGCTCCACTCGCGGGCCGAGCGCAGCGCGAACGATTCGATGGTCTCGGTCGATCGCTGGCTGCGAGGATCAAACCGCCGGATCGACTCGATGTCGTCGCCAAACAGCTCCACGCGGATCGGCGCGACGTCGGCCGGCGGCCAGAGGTCAATGATCCCACCGCGCACGGCGAAGGCTCCCGGTTCCACGACGACCCGCGCGCGCCCGTAGCCGTTTGTGTCGAGCGAGCGGACCAGATCGTCGAGTCGCAGGGTCGCGCCCTGCGCCAGCGTCAGCGGCGCGGACGCTGCCGAGACCGTCCGCTGGGCCGCGCCGTCGGCGTCGGCGACGATGATCGGCGCGCCGCTGCGCAGCGCCTCGACGGCGGCCAGCCGGGCCTCGACCAGGTCAGGCGCGGAGTGCTGGCGTTCGTAGGGCGCGGTTTCGCGGGCGGGAAACTGCAACAATCTGGACCGGCCGCCGGCGTCCATCCAGAGCGGGAGCGCATCGGCGAGGTCGGCGGCGGACGCGGGCGTCGCGGTCAGGATCAGCACCGGCCCGGGATGCTCCGATGCCAGCGCGGCAATCACGGCCGGCTTGGCCGCGTCGGGAACGCCCAGCATCGCTTCTTCGGCGAACGGCTTCAGCGCGTCGCGCACAGCCGATCCCAGTCCTGCGAGCAGGCCGGGAGGGGTGTCGTGCGGGTCGCGGGCGCTCACGCGCGCATGCTCCGTCCGCTGGGTCCGGTCTCCAGCTTAGGACGCAGTGCTCGGGACCCGCGTGGTCCGGGCGACCACAAGGGTCGCCCCTACACACTCTGAATCAGCTCTGACTCGTCTGCACCAGACGGTGCGGACCGAGGAAGCCGATGTGGATCTGCCCGGTGCGACCCTTGACGTCGTCGTGGAAGTAGAGCCGGGGGATGTGTTGCCCGCCGCCCTCGGCGATTTTGAGGTGCGCCTCCATGTGCTGATAGCCGTTGGGCGAGACCTTGGCATCGACCAGGAAGCGGCGCATGCGCCAGAGTCGACTGTCGTTCTTGACCGTGTCCGACTCGCTCATCGCCAGCTTCTTCGGGGTCGCCGGCCAGAGGTTGTGCTCGCTGTTGGAGTGCTCGCACCACTCCCAGAAGCCGCCCTGGAAGAACTCGCTCTCCTCCGCATAGGCGTTGAGCGCACGCAGCGCTTTCCACAACTCGCGGGCCCAATCGGCCGCCTTCTCGTCGACGTCGAGCGTGTCGATCTCTCTCAGCGACGCGTCCGGCATGACGACGCGCTGGCAGCGATCGCGCGACATCTCGATCACGCCGGCGATGGTGAACTGCGCCTCGGCCTCCGCGATCTCATCCGCAAGCTCGACGGGCGCAGGTCCACGATCGACCAACGCCGCGGCAAAACTGTCGCTCTTGGCCTGTAGACGGTCGACCGCCTGCCTGGCCTCCGACAATTCTGCTTCCAGCTCGGCGATTCGCCCGTCTGCGGCCTGCCGCTCCTCGATCAGGCGGACTCGCTCCGCCGCGTGGTCCAGGTTGGCCTTCTCGAACTGTGCGGCGCGCTCGTCGAGCTGCTGCTGCAGGTTGGAAACAGTCCGTTCAAACTCGGCGAGTCGCGCCTCGTCGGGCGGCGCTGCCGGAGGCGGCTCAACCAGCAACAACAGCCGCTCACGGATTCGCGCCAGATGCACGGCGCTTTGATTAAGGTCGGCGCGGATCTGGTCCGGCTCGTGTTCGAGCAGGTACGCCGCCAGTTCTCGCGCCGCCGACTCGCTGAGCCAGTCGAGCGCGGGCGCCGCCAGCGCAGCCTCGACGCCGGAGGACTCAGCCTGTTCCGACATCGCCGCCTCCGCCCACCGTGGTGTCTGTGTTGACCGCGCCGCGGTTGTAGACGTTCATCGCCGACTCGACGCCGTGTTCGAGCAGGTGGACGACCGCTTCGGCGGCGCGCAACTCCGCCTCGTGCAGCAGGCGTCGCTCCGCAGGCGAGGGATCGCTGAGCAGCCAGTCCGCGACGTCGTCGGGATGGTGCGACGGGTTGCCGTTGACCATCGGGCGTCCGACGCCAATGCGCACACGCGGCACGTTCTGTAGTGCGAGCTCACCGATCACCGCTTTGATTGAGCGCATACCGCGTTGCCCCGCGTCGGAGCCGGAGGGTCGAATGCGAATGCGGCCGGGTTTGAGATCGAGTTCGTCGACCAGCAGCACGAGGTCGGACGGGTCTGCGCGGTACTTGTCCAACAGCGACTGCACCGCCTTACCCGACTCGTTCATGAACGCGCGGGGAACAACCACCGCGACCGGCCCCTGCGTGGTCTCGCCCTGCGAGACGCGGTAGCGGGACTCCCGTTCGAACTGCGGCAGTCGCAGCGTCTTGCGGATGTGTTCGACCGCACGCGCCCCCGCGTTGTGTCGATTCTGCGAGTAGTCGGAACCGGGATTGCCCAGTCCCACGATCAGCCGGGCGCCCTGCAGCGGTTTGAGTCCACGTCGTCGGAGTTTGGGTAGTCGGGCCATGCCTCAAGTGTCGCACGCGGCGATGGCGAGGGCTACGGCGACTGACCGACGTACTTCTCGCCCAGCGCCGTCTCCCAGCGCAGATAGTGCTGCATGTCGGCATAGCCGCGCTGCGGGCCAAATGTGAGGATGTCGCTCGGCGGCGACATGACGCCGGTGAGACCAGTCTCGAGCGGCAAGCCGGCGTCTCGATACGCGATCATGCCCTTGCCAAGCGCGCTCACGGACTCGCGGCCGAGTTCGCTCAGCGTTCGAGCCGCGAGCAACGATTGCATGCCGTCCTCGCAGATTGCGATGACTGGCGTCGTAACATCCGGCGAGAGCTGCTCGATGTCGCGTTCCAGGGTCGCGCGCGGTGCCCAGCGAGCTCCGGGCGGATGGCCGGCGGCAAACTCCTGGCTGGTTCCGACGTGAAGCAGGACGGCGTCGGCCCGATCGAAGACCGCTCTCGGTTCGACCACGGTGACGGACTCCCGTGCTTCGCGAAGCAAGGCAGGCTCCGTCAACTCCCGGCCTCGTTCCAGCGTCCGGCCGGACGAGCTCCAGGCGCCGATCCCGCCGTCCAGCGCGTAGGTGTGGCGATGTCCCATCTGCCTGTACCAGGACGCGGTCAGCGCCGCGCGCGCGACGCCGTCGCAGGCGAAGACGATCGGTGCGTGGTGGACGATCGCGACATCGTCGCTGCGCTGCACGGCCTGTCCGCCGGGGAACCAGCGGAAACCGGGAATATGGCCGGCTGCGTGCTCGGCGTCGGTGCGTACGTCGATGAAGTAGACGCTCTCCGACTGACTGCGCTCACGCAGTTCGTCCAGTTGCTCAACACCGATGAGCTGAACGCCGTCCTCTTCGGCGCAACGTCGGGCGTACTGCTCGGCGGCGGCTTGACCTTCATCGGTGACGTCCGGCAGCGCGTCGCGGTCTGCGCCGAACTCGAGCTCATGACCGGCGAGCATCCAGCCGGCGGTGCCGTTCTTGAGGCCGACGACCTCCCGCTCCAGCGACATCCGCTGCAAGACGCGGGTACCAATGATGCTGCGCGTCCGTCCGGCGCAGTTAACCACGACTGTCGCGTCGGCGGGCGCGCCAGCCAGCACGTCGGTGATCCGCAGCGCCAGCTCGCCGCCGGGCATGCTGCGTCCGCCGGGGATACATGAGCGCCTGTACTCCTCCGGCGTGCGCGTATCGAGGATGACCAGCGGGTCGCCGCGCTCGATCCGATCATGCAGGTCGTCGGCGTCGATCTCGGGCACGTGGTGGACGACCTCGACCCGCTCGCCAAAGTCCTTGCTCGGCACATTCACGCCCCACTCGGTCGGCAGGTCCAGAAACGCCCAGCGGTTGGTACCGCCCGACAGCGTCGAGACGTTGGTGTACCCCATCCGCTCCGCGGTCGCGGCGGCATAGTGAACGCGCCCCTCCTCCTCGTCGCAGAGGACGATCGGGGTGTCGGGATGGGGCACGGCGTCGGTTAGCTCAAACTCCAGCATCCGCCGAGGAACCAGGCTCGCCCCGACGATGTGCGAAGCGTTGTACTCGGGAGGGTCGCGGACATCGATCAGGGCGATGGGCGCATCGTCGGCGAGTCGTCGGTGGAGGCCGTGGGGTGTGATCGTTTCTGGCATGGTCGGGGTCCTACCGATGCAAGTACTCCCCCGCTCCAGGAGTTCTCAGTTGACCGCCGCCAGCGTCGACGCCTTCCGCAGCGCATTAGCCGCGCGCTCGAAGCTGGGGAAGGTGGCGATGCCTTCTTCCTGGAGGCGGAGGCGGGCAGTGTGGGCGGCTTCTTCGACGTGGCTGGGGTGGAGCGCGGCGAGGAAGGGCTTGTCCGACTCGGCCATGAAGCGCTTGAGCGAGCCGATCAGACGGTCGAACTCCTCCGGCTTGTCCTGCCAGCGGCGGGCCATGAAGGTGGCCGAGAGTTCCATCCCGACCGCGTCGATGTTCTCGTCGGCGTTGAGAATGTCGAAGATCGTGTCGAGGTGCTTGGGATCCTGGCCGATCGTGCCGGCGGCATCGAGCGGATTGCGGTAACTGCCGCCGATGATGTTGAAGAACTCGGAGAGCTGGGAGTAGCTCTTCTCGGAGAGCGTCGGCACCCTCCAGCCCGCCTTCTCGAAGGCGTCGGTGAGGACGACCGACTGGCCGCCGGTCATGGCGATTAGTCCCAGCCGATTGCCCTGGGTGCGTTTAGTCAACAACGTAGCTTTGACCACGTCGATCATCTCGTCGAGGTTGTGCACCGCGACCGCGCCGACCTGTCTGATCATCGCCTCCCAGATCGCCTGATCGCTGGCCAGCGAGGCCGTGTGCGAGCGGATCGCGCGGCCGCCGCCCTCAGTCTGGCCGCCTTTCCAGATGATCACGGGCTTCTTCGCGGCGACTTCGCGCAGCGTCCGGAACAGGCGCTGGCCGTCGCGCGCGCCCTCGATGTACATGCCGATCACTTCGGTCTGCGGGTCGTCGACAAGGTACTCGAGATAGTCGGCGGCCTCGAGGATGATCCCGTTGCCGAAGCTGACCAGGGTCGAGCAGTAGAGCCCGTGCGCGGCGCCGGTCAGGGAGAAGTTCATCCCGTGCGTACCCGACTGCGAGACGAAACCGATGTTGCCCTGCACGCCGGCCGGTTGGTCGCGGTTGAATCGCACGCCGAGTCCGGGCACGTGCAGCCCCATGCAGTTGGGTCCAATCAGGGCCAGTCCCGAGGGGTCGGCAATCTCAAAGATCTTGTTCTGGAGCTCCACGCCGATGTCTTCACCGGTCTCGGCAAAGCCCGAGGTGAACAGCGTCACTCCACCGACGTTGGCCTCGACGCAACCCTGCACAATGAACGGCGCGACCTGTCGCGGCACGGCGCAAACGGCGAAGTCGACCTGGTCGGGAATGTCGGTGAGCGATTTGTAGTTGGGAATCCCCAACTCTTCGATCCCTGGAATCTCGTTCTCGTCGACTTGCACGCTGTAAACGGGGCCGTCGAACTCTTTCATTGAGCGCAGCCAGTTGTAGCCACTCGCCTTCTTGTCGCCAATGACGGCGACCACCTTGGGCGCAAGCGCACGGGTCAGGCGTTCACGTGTGACGGCCATCGGAAGTCTCCTAGCTCAATCAGCCTCCCCCTCGCAGGGGGAGGTGCCGAAGGCGGAGGGGGTCCCGCCCGGCATTGGCGAATTTGCTCGTAACACCGCGAGGGACCCCCTCAGTCGCTACGCGACAGCTCCCCCTGCGAGGGGGAGCGGGATTTCTACGAATCTGAAGTCAGCAGAATGCGCGCGTCAACGGCGATCGCCCCATCGGGACGCGCGAAGACGGGATTGAGGTCCAGCTCCGCGATCTCCGGGTTTGCTTCAGCAAACTCCGAGAGCTGCAGCAACATCGACTCAATCGCCTCGAGGTTGGCCGCCGGCTGACCGCGGAAGCCTTCCAGCAGCGGAAATCCCTGGATCTCGCGGACCATCTCCGAAGCGTCGCGCGGCTCGAGCGGGACGATGCGGAAGGCGACGTCCTTGAGCACCTCGACGAAGACGCCGCCGAGGCCGAACATCAGCACCGGACCGAACTGCTGATCCTGCGTGATACCGAGGATGACCTCCGCGCCCGGTTCCGCCATCGGCTGGACCGAGAGTCCATGCAAGTCTGCGCCCGGCGCCGAATCCGCAACGCGTGCGTGGATGGCGTCCCAGGCGGTTCGCAACTCCGCTTCGTCGGCGATGCCCAGTTCGACGCCGCCCACGTCGGTCTTGTGCGTGATCGCGTCGGAGACGACCTTGAGCGCCACGGGATAGCCGAGCTCGGCGGCGTGCGAGGCGGCCTCTTCGGCGGACGCGGCGAGCCGGGTTTCGGTCACGTTGACGCCCGCCTCGGCGAGCAGTTGTTTGGCTTCAACCTCGGACAACAGCGTGCGCTGCTCGGCGCGCGCGGCGGCAATCACATCGGTCATGGGCGTCTCCGGCGAAATGGGCAGTTCGACTGGGGGCAGAATACACGCCACTTCTTTCTCCCCCCGCTAGCGCGGAGGGAGAACAAGCGAGGCCTGCTATTCTGTATACTCAGTTTCGCAGTTCGCATTTGCGTAGGAGCAGGCTATGGCCGAGGGTGACCCGTTCGAGGACTGGCTGGACATCGTCGAGGCGGCGAGAGAGCTGAACATCCACCCGCAGTCGATGCGCCGCCTGATCAAGCAGGGCCGCGTTCCCGCACGCCTCTACGGCGGCAAGTACCTGATCGAGCGAGACCAACTCCTGATGTTCAAGTCGAACTACGACCCCCGCCCAGGCCGAAAGCGGTCGCCGAGGCTGTTGTAGCCATCCATTGATTGGCAACGGCGACAATCCGCCGGCTACGCGCCTAATGCGCTGACGATGCGCCTTCGATGATCTCCTCGACCACGTGCGGCTCGGCCAGGGTCGTGACGTCGCCGACGTTTTCCGGCTCGCCTTCGGCGACCTTGCGCAGGATTCGGCGCATGATCTTGCCGGAGCGGGTCTTGGGCAGGCCTCCGACGAACTGGATCTTGTCGGGCGTGGCGATCGGGCTGATCTCGGCGCGGACCTGGCGCTTGAGTTCGACCGCGAGGTCGGGGCCGGGATCGAAGCCGTCCTTGAGCAGCACGTAGGCGTAGATGCCCTCGCCCTTGATCTCGTGCGGGTAGCCGACGACCGCCGCCTCGGCGCAGCCGGCATGACCAACCAGCGCGCCCTCGATCTCGGCCGTGCCCAGGCGGTGGCCGGAGACGTTGAGCACGTCGTCGACGCGGCCGGTCAACCAGTAGTAGCCGTCGTGATCGCGGAACGAACCGTCGCCGGTGAAGTACTTGCCCGGGTACTGGACGAAGTAGGTGTTGATGAAGCGTTCGTGGTCGCCGTAGACGGTGCGCATCATGCCCGGCCAGCTCCGCGCCATGCAGAGCAGCCCGCTCTGGGGATTGCCGTCGAGCTCGTTGCCGTCCGGATCGACCAGCACCGGCTCGATCCCAAAGAAGGGCAGCGAGGCCGAGCCCGGCTTCATGTCGTTGGCGCCCGCGAGACCGGTCAGGACGTGCCCGCCCGTCTCGGTCTGCCAGTAGGTATCGACGATCGAGCAGTGCCCGTCGCCGACGACATCGTGGTACCAGCGCCAGGCCTCGGGATTGATCGGCTCGCCGACCGTGCCGAGCACGCGCAGGCTGGAGCGCTGGTGGACCTTGACCCACTCGTCGCCCTCGCGCATCAGCGCCCGGATCGCGGTCGGCGCGGTGTAGAGGATGTTGATCCCCAGCCGGTCGACCATGTCCCAGTAGCGCCCCGCGTCGG
>JAPPBK010000365.1 GCA_026705105.1 Chloroflexota bacterium
CTCGGGCGTGATCCACTCCGGGCTCTACTACCGACCCGGATCGGCCAAGGCGCGCATGGCCGTCGCCGGGGCGGAGCGCATGTACGCCTTCTGCGACGAACACGGGATCGGCGCCGAGCGTTGCGGCAAGGTCGTCGTCGCCACGCACGAGTCCGAACTCGAGCGCATGCGCGAGCTCCACCGACGCGGCGACGCCAATGGCGTGCCCGGCATCCGCGAGCTCGGACCCGACGAGTTGCGCGAGTTTGAGCCCAACGCCGCAGGCGTCGCGGCGCTACACATCCCTTCGACCGGCATCGCCGACTACCGCGGCGTCTGCGAGAAGTACCGGGAACTGCTGGAGTCGGCCGGCGGCTCGGTGCGGCTGCGCTCGCGCGTCTCGGGGGTCCGCATCGATTCCGACGGCGTCCAGCTTTCGACCACCGCCGGCGTCGTGCGGGCGAAGTACGCGGTCAACTGCGCCGGACTCCAGGCCGACCGGATCGCCCGGCGAGCCGGCGCGACCGAAGCCCGCAATCTGCGTATCGTGCCATTCCGCGGCGAGTACTACGACCTCGTGCCCGCTGCCCGGGGGATGCTCAAGAACCTGATCTATCCCGTCCCCGACCCGGCGTTTCCGTTTCTGGGCGTGCATTTCACGCGGCGGCTGGACGGCTCGGTCGAGGCCGGGCCGAACGCGGTGCTGGCGCTCAAGCGCGAGGGCTACCGCTGGCGCGATGTCGCCCTGCGCGACGCCGCCGAGTCGCTCTCCTGGCCCGGCTTCCTGCGCCTCGCCCGCGACCACTGGCAGACCGGCCTGGGCGAAGTCTGGCGTAGCGCCAACAAGTCTGCCTTCGTCAAGGCCCTCCAGCGCCTGATGCCCGACCTCGAACCTGACCAGCTCATCCGAGGCGGAGCCGGAGTCCGAGCCCAGGCCCTCCGCCGAGACGGCTCCCTCGCCGACGACTTCGAAATCGCCCACCAGGACCGCCTGATCCATATCCTCAACGCGCCAAGTCCAGGCGCGACAGCATCTCTGCTGATTGGCGAGGAGATCGCATCGACGGCAGAGTCGGCATGGTTGGGCGGCTGAAGCGACTTCGGCAATCGGCGGACTATCCGCCTAGGCGCAACACTCGTCCTCGACATCCAGGCGGCAGAAGCAGGAGGACTGGACTTCGGTGTCGGCTCTCGCCTGGGCGAGGTGGAGGCGTTGGCGGGCGACGGCGGCGAGGTCGTCCTGGCCCGTGCGTTCGAGACACTCGACGTAGCCGGCGAGCGCCCAGACGTTGTCGAGGTGTTGGCGGGGCCGGCTGACCGATGCGTCGTAGCCCAGGTCGGCGCGGTACACGTCGAGCGCCTCCGACACCCGGTCCTGTTCCAGCAGCAGCGCGCCCAGGGCGTGACGGACGGGCTGCATCCAGCCCCAGGGCTCGTCGTAGTGCAGGTGGTCGTCGAGTTCGACCGCGAGGCGCAGGTGGGCGAAGGCCGTGTCGAACTCGCCCTGGCGATAGGCGATCTCCCCGCGCATCATCTCCTGTGCGATGGCGAGCACGTCGCGGCAGGGATTGTTGAACTGGTAACGGGTGTCGGGCACGAGGTCGTAAGCGCGGTCGAACTCCGCCGCCTCGGCCACGGCTTCGTCGGTGCGGCCCAGCGTGGCGAGGGCAATCGCGCGGGCGTAGCGCATCGTCGCGGTCGTGACGCAATAGAGCTCGCGATCCTGCGGTAGCTCCTGCTCGAGGATCTCCTCCCACTTGCCGAAACGCACCATGACGTGCTGCTCGATCGGCACGAACGCCTCGAGCCAGTCGGCCATGTTGGGCGTCTCCATGCGCAGCAGCTCCTCGGGAATCTCGCCCTGCATCGCCCGTGCGGTCTCGAGCGCGGGCCCGTACTGACCGAGGAACATCGCCCCGTAAATCTTGAAGTGATAGTTGTGGGCGCGATACATCGTGTAGAAGTTGAACGGCCCGCGCGCCTCGACGTAGGGGCGGTCGGCCTGGATTGCCCGCTCGTTCCAGTTGACGACGTTGAGGTAGTCGCCGCAGAGCACGTCGATGTGCGTCGCCATGTGCTGCAGGTGTCCCGAGTGCGGCGCAATCCCGCGCAGTTGGTCGGCGGCGCGTAGGGCCAGCTCGGGGAAGGGCGACATCTCCATCAGGTGGATGTACATGTGCAGGA
>JAPPBK010000073.1 GCA_026705105.1 Chloroflexota bacterium
CGCGGGGACCCGTTCCCTTCCCTTCTCCCCCCGCGAAGCGGGGGGAGATGCCGAAGGCAGAGGGGGGCTCCCCATCCGCCGCGCCGCACTAGTCACGCTGCTCCTGTTCTTCGCCGCCTTGTTGGCGGCGGGATTGAATGTCTTGTCGGCGGATGAATCAGTTGAGCCGGAGGAACCCGTTGATCCATCGATTGTCGTCCTGGAGCCGGGCGAGAACCTCGTTGGCTGGATCGGCGACTCCCGTTCAGTCGCACTGCTCAAGAGACAGGCGCCGGCAATCGAATCGGTGAAAGGATGGGACGCGCAGGCGCAGCAGTTCGTCGACGTTGAGTCATTGGATCCTGGCAAAGGATACGCGATCACTTTGGGAAGTGAAGACTCGGCCTTGTTCCGTCGACCAATGACGCCGGCGCTCGGCAAGATTGAGTTGAAGCGAGGACGGAATCTCGTCACATGGCTCGGGCCTGACGATTGGTCGATTGATCGCGTGGTGTTGGGAGTCGGCCGTTCGCTGTTGCGCGTCGACTGGAACGGGATGACCTATCGCTCAAGCCAGGGAGAGAACACCGGCTCGCTCCCGCTCGTGCAGCGAGGAGACGCTCTCTGGGTCGAGGTCTCCCGCGCAGTCAACTGGCTGCAGCCAGCTGGAGTGATGCCCACGGTTAAGTTTGCGGGAGATGTAGATGAGACACTGAGAGTTGAAGTACGACGAGACTCGATCGACGCGATGAGCTTCTTCTCAGACGAGTTTGCACTGCAGCCGGATGGTTCGATTCTGACTGTGTACGTCGCAGCAGGCGTCAATGCCCTAGTAGAGGCACTCGAGGAAGATGGCTTCGGTACTGATGGAGTACATCGACTGTGGTACACGGCTGGGGGTTGGGCAAATTCCATTGGCTACATAGTGCTGAAGTCGGAGCAATGGAGTCCGGAGTTCAACACGAATCGATACGACGAGGGCGACTACGGTTACGGTCGCTACGTGCTGGCGCATGAATACTACCACGCGATTCAGCAGCAGTTGAGTAGCACTAATGCTGCTCAGTGGCTCGTTGAAGGCGGCGCTGACTGGGCAGAAGCCGGAGTTCGTCGCATGGATGCCGGTACATCGCTCGACCAAGAGCTGGCGGGGAACCGGAACTCAGCGGGATCGCAAGACGCGCCGCCGCTCGATCACACGGAGCGTAGTGTCGGAACATGGCACTATACGCTCGGCGCTCTGGCATCGCATCAATTGGAGTTGCGCAGTGGCAAGCAGTCGTTGGTCGAATTCTGGCGCGCATTGCTTCCGGAACCCCTCGGACCACTGGGTCGCTGGAAATCCAATCCTCCCTGGCAGAGCGTCTTTCAGGATGTGTTCGGACTCTCAGTCGACGAGTTCTACGCGGAGTTCGCCTCCTGGCGGGGCAAACTTGCTCCCCTGTCCATTCGTGGGCGCGTACTTGGTCCAGACGGACAAGGGTTGCCCTACGTTAAGATCGTCGGCCGAAGTCCGAGGCTTGAAGACGACGCACATGACTACTTCGAAACGACCAGCGAGCGTGACGGATCGTTTGTCATGCCGGTATCCGGACTGGGCTTTGCCGACGTAGGAGTGGATCTGGGAGGCTGCCAGATCTACTACACGTCTAGCGGCCTAGTTTCTGGTTGGCATCAGGCCGAGCAGCTGAGCACAACTGAAAGGCGTGCGCAGAATCTGACCCTAAGGATAGCGAACAGTATCTGCATCTGGCAGGTGCGAGGACGCCTCACCGACGCCCAAGGAACCGGGATCGCAAATCAATGGGTCTACGCGGAAAGTGATAACGGTGGCGGCCCGAGTATTCGAACCGAAGCGGACGGCACGTTTTCGACCACTGTGCCTGTTGCGGGCCGTTACAGGCTGAGCACGATCATCGAAGGGTGCCGGATTTGCTACCGGGACGATGAATCGCCTGGCACTCGGCAGCAGGCCACACAACTACATGTTGAAGGCAGCGACATCACCGGCATCAAGTTTCAGCTCACCGAAGGCCTTTGTAGCACGAAGATTGCAGGCCGCGTGGTTGACCCCGACGGCGCTGGTGTTCCTGATGTAAGAGTCTATGCGAGAGACGAGGACAACTCGACTGCGAGTGCACGCACGGAAAGCGACGGTTCTTTCAGCATCACAGTACTG
>JAPPBK010000372.1 GCA_026705105.1 Chloroflexota bacterium
ACACCTCGAACAGCTGAGGAGTGAGGCAGAAGGTGAACGGAAGAAGGAGTCGGATCTGCTCAATGAGAGGAGAAAGCTGCGCGGGAAACTGCGGCAAATCGATGACCAACTCTACGATTTGCGAATCGCGGAGATCGATTCGATCAATGACGAACACGGCGATACGGTCCAGCTCACGTTGAGTTCATCATCGAACACCCGCGCGTACGCGGATCACCTGCGCGAGCTTCTCGTTGGTTCGCGGATCCACGCGCAAGAAGAGGTGGCGCGCTCCATCGTGGACCGCCTCGAACCGAGCACTCTGATCGATCTGGCTGAGGCGGGTGACGCCCACCAACTCGCGGATCTGCTGGGACGCGATCTGGGGCAGATGACGCGGATCGTCGCCCAGCTCGGGGATCATGACGACCTGTATGACCTGGAAACAGAGCTGCCGGCGAATCGCTTAGAGGTCACCTTTTTTGATGATGGGGAGCCCAAGCCGGTCGAGACGCTCTCCAAGGGTCAGCGAGCAACCGCTCTGCTACCGATCATCCTGCGGCCGCTACCCTATCCGTTGCTGTTCGACCAGCCGGAAGACGATCTCGACAACAGCTTCGTCTTCAAGTCGTTGGTCGCCACCGTGCGTCAGCTCAAGTCCAAGCGGCAACTGATCTTCGTCACTCACAACGCGAACATCCCGGTGCTGGGTGAAGCGGAGAGGATCGTAGTGATGAGCATGAAGGGCCCAAAGAGCGCAGCGCCGGCGCTGACCGGCAGCGTGGATGGTCGGAAGCAGGAGATTCTCAACCTCCTAGAAGGTGGCGCAGAAGCGTTCGCTAAACGTGAACGCTACTACGGGGAGCTTCTGGCTGAGTCGAATGACTAGGACGGCGTTGGCCGTGATCGCGACGACGCGATGACGCGCGAGGAGTTCATCAGGCGTGTGGCGGCCGATGCCGATCGGACTGCTCAGGACGCGCTGAAGCCTGGACGTTGGCAGCAAGTAGGTGCAGACGCTGCCCCGCAGCTCGTACGTGACATCGGAGATGCTCTCAGCCGGAATCCCCGTCTGTCCAGCCGCACCCAGGCACACCGTCTAGAAACGCTACTGCGGGGTCTTGCGCTTCGTGGGAGCCGAGCGTTTCGGGTTGCTCGGGCGGCGCGTGGATTCCCCGCTCACTTGCGCATGGCCGTGGCCACCGTAGTCCCGGCCAGCGCACGGCTGGAGTTGTACGGGTCTCGACGGCGATCAACGGCGCCTAGGGCGGAAGTAACAACGGACACGCCGGCTCCTGCCGTAGAAAGGGACCACGAGGCCTCCGCGTCGCACGAAACAGGTCAAGAGCGGCTGGGCCATTCGACAGTTCTCCTACTGTCACATCCTGATCGGCAGGTCGCTAACCGACGACTGCTTGAGGACGCTGAGTTGGACCCGATGGTCGTAGAAACTCCTAGTGACCTAGAACGGGTGCTGGCGACGAGCACCGGAGTATGTGGGTGCGCGATCGACCAGTCAGCACTCACGGTCCTCGACACCGAAGCCCAGGTAGCCTTGTTCACGACTCTGGCGGAGTATTCCAGCTTCATAGCGATTCGGGTACACGAGGGTGCGGGGCTAAGAGTATCCCCTGAACGAGTGTCTCAGATCCTCAAGACGGCACGACAGCTCGGGACCCATGTCCCACACGACGTTCTGTGGTTTCGGCCGGACGGGACGATTCAGGGAACAGAGCTGTCCTTCTACCAGAACGCGGCGGAGCTGCTGCAAGCTCATGAGTCGGCGTCGTTCACTCTCGGCGAGTTGACGCCAGCCGAAGTTCAACTGCTCGTTGCCGCAGCCCGAGACCGAGTGCGGGCTGGGAGCCTCGGACCCGAGTTGGACGCTGAGGAATTGACCGTTCGCTTTCTAACAGGGGGCCGTTCGGAAGCCAAGCTGGCAACGGTCGTGTGCGGCAACACTCCAACGTTCGTAGCCAAGATCGCGCCCAAAGACCGCGCGCTGGACGAGATGCTACGATTCAGGACGTTCGTACAGCCGTTGAACGATGAACTGAGCCCCGATTGTCACCTTCACGGAGAAACCGCGGTCATCCTCTTCCGCCTCGTGCGCGGTGACAGCGACCCTTCGACTCCGGCCGAGTCCCTTGAAGACCATTTGCAATAC
>JAPPBK010000012.1 GCA_026705105.1 Chloroflexota bacterium
GGCTCCATCTCCGGGAACCGGCAGACGATGTCCGGACTCATAAAGCCGGTGGCCCGGCTGCGGATGTCGAAGGTCTCGATCGCGTTGGCGATCGCCGGGGAGGGCCAGGCGCGTAGCTCGGCCAGTTGCGCATCACTGAGTGGTTCGGTCATCGGGCACCCTTCACTAGCTACTGACGGTATGCAGCTTCGCTGCGGAGACTGGGCACGCCGACGAGGCGTGAACTAGGGCGACAGCGAGTACTCGCGCTCAAGCGCCGTGCGATTGACGATCGTCACCCGTTGCCGGTTGACATCGACGATGCGCTGCTTGCGCCACTGCTGCAACTGCTTGTTCACGGCCACGCGCGACGCGCCGATCATGTTTGCGAGCTCCTGCTGCGAGACGCGCAGGCCGATATCGACCCCGTCCTCGGTGGGTTCGCCATGCTCGTTGGCAATGGCCAGAAGCCGCCTGGCCAGCCGACCGGGCACGTCGAGCAGGTACGCGTCCTGGATCGACTGATTGGTCGCGCGCAGGCGCGCGACGAGTACGTCAATGATCGCGCGCTGGGCTTCCGGGTTCCGATCGAGCACGGAGAGGAAGTCGTGCCGGCTGAGACTGACCGCTTCGGTGTTCTCGATCGTGGTGGCCGAGGCCGAACGCGGTTCATCGTCGAGCAACGACATCTCGCCCAACAGGTCGTACTTGCGGTGCACGGCCAGGACCACTTCGCGCCCATCCAGCGAGGGAATGAAGATCTTCACCGCGCCCTTGAGGATGATGTAGAGCGTCGCGCCCTCGTCACCCTCGTGGAAGATGTCCGTGTGCGCCCGGTACTGAACGGGCCTGAGCTTCTGCGCCAGGTCGAGCAGCATCCTGCGGGGCATGTTGCGGAACAGGACGACGTTCGACAACAAGTCCAACGCTTCGTCGGTTCTATCGCTCGCTGACGATCGTCGGGTAGTCATCTGGAATCTCCGCGTGCAGTCTAAGCGCAATCACATAGACCGCAATTGTGACCGACTGACGGTGACGATCAAGCGGCGACACTGCGTCAACGCTCCGTCAACGCTGCGTCAACACCCGCCGAGCGTTCGGACGAGCCGGTTCGGCTCGCTCAGCCATTGACGCGCACGGCGACATCGGCGTCGACGCCCAGGGCCGCGGCGGTCGGCAACGTGGTTGCGGTTGCGCGCATCCTGCGTGCCGATGTGCTCCGGGCCGCGCCGCGATCGGGAGCAAGGGCGGCCGACTTCCATTCCCAGACGAGCCAGGCGAGGCAAGCCAGTATGAGCAGAGTAAGGATGAGCATGGCGCTGCCTTTCGGATTGCGGTTAGCACCTGTGTTCTATGCACAGGTTAGAACATGGGTGCTCAACAGTGCAACCCAATACGCTATGTCGAGTTAGCCGCCTGCCCGCGAGGAGTCCGCTCATGGCCGAGACGATTGCGACGGAACGAGTCGGTCGCGTGGCGCGGATCACGCTCAATCGACCGGAGAAGTTGAACGCCATCTCGCGCCAGCTCCAACGAGAGTTGATCGAGGCCCTCACCGAAGCGGAGCGCGACGACGGTGTGCATGTGGCGCTGGTGTCGGGCGCAGGGCGCGCCTTCAGCGCCGGCTACGACCTTGCAGGAGGGTCCGGCGTGGCGACCGAGCAGGCGTCCGCGATCTCCCGCGATCGCGATGGTCTCGAAGAGCTGCTCCGCAACTGGCTGAAGATCTGGGATCTGCGCCTGCCCGTGGTTGCCAAGGTGCACGGACACTGTCTGGCCGGCGGCACGCAACTGGCGACGATCTGCGACGTCACCTTCGTCGCCGAGGATGCTCGCGTTGGCGCGCCGCAGCTTCCGTTGGGCGCCGGATTCGTCGCATCGTTCTGGGCCTGGCAGGTCGGCGCCAAGCGAGCCAAGGAGTTCTTCTTTCCGGTCGGCAGCATGATCTCGGGCGCGGAAGCGGCAGAGATCGGACTGTTCAATCGCTCTCTGCCCGCCGATCAACTCGAACAACACGTGGATGATTATGTCGAGCTGGTCGCGAAGACGCCGAAGGAAATCCTCGTCCTGCAGAAGAAGGCGATCAATCGCACCCAGGAAGTGCAAGGATTCCGCGAGGCCTTGATGGGCGGCGTGGAAATCGACTCGATCGCCCACTTCACCAATCCGGTGCTCGAGATGAACCGCTCGCTCAAGGAGCGAGGACTGCGCGCGACGCTCGATGACTTCCACCGACAGGGCTGAAGGCGAAGCGCCCCGAACGACGCTCGAAGAGGCGAACCTGCCGCTCGATCATGCGGCGCGGCTCTTCGCCATCGCCGACGGTTTGTGCAGCATCGGCCAACTGCGGGCCGGCGCCCGCTCGGGGCAGTTCTCGATCTTCAACTTCCTGATCCGCTGCGCGCCCGACGACGAGTATCCACAACCCGACGACCGCGTCACGTACGCGGTGCTGATGCAGGCTGGCATCGTCCGCCGGCACGGTTGGTACGCGCACTTCTGGTTGCCGCACGACGATCGGCCAATGCGGATCGCGTTGCCCGCGCCGATCAGCAAGGGCTGGCACTGGCATGACGATGTGGTCGAGATCAGCCGTCGCTTCGCGGAGTCGGAGGGCTGGACTCAAGCAGTCGGCGAGAGCGTGGACGACCACGTGGCGCGGTTTGTCGAATCGTTGCGGTCAGCCGAGATCGTCAGATCAGTGAAGGAGTAGCCGGCATTTCGGAGGCCGGGGGAATCCCCTCCGGCCTGGAAGCGATCACCCCCGCAGCTTCGAGCGCCGCCTGTTCCGCCTGGGGAATGCCGAGCAAGCCGCCGAGGATCTCGGCGTTGTGCCGGCCGAAGTCGGGAGCCGGGCCGACGATGCAGGGCTGCCCGCCGTCATTGCGCCAGAGCCAACCGTGCGCCACCCAGATGCCGACCTCCGGATGTCGAATCGGCTCGTAGAACCCGCGCGCCTGCAGGTGCGGATCGCGCAACACTTCCAGCATCTTCCAGACCGGTGAGGCAGGCACTCGCTCGGCGTGCAGCGCGGCGAAGGCGTCCGTCTTGGCGCGCTCGCCGGTCCATGCGGCGACGAACTCGTCCAGCTCGGCGCGGTGTTCCCAGCGCAGGATCTGATCGGAGAACTCGACTCGCTCGGCCCACTGCGGCGCGCCCATCGCCCGTTTCAGGGCCTCCCACTCTCCGTCCGTGCGCACACAGATGGCGATCCAGTTATCGTCGCCCGCGCAGGGATAGACGTTGTGGGGCGACATCCAATCGTGACCGGTGCCCATGTGTTCGGGCAGCCGGCGATTCATCGACCAGTCCATGTAGAACTCGCCCAGCAGCGTCGACATCACCTCGCGCTGGGCGAGGTCGATGTACTGTCCCTTGCCGCTTCGCTGGCGCTGGATCAGGGCAGTGGCAACGGCCGCGGCGGCGCAGATGCCCGCAATCGGATCGCCGTAGGAGATGCCGCTCTTGTAGGGCACGCCGTCGTCGCCGTAGCCGGAAGTCGAGGTCATGCCGCTCATCATCTCGATGATCGGGCCGTAGCCAACGGCGTCTTGCTCCGGTCCGGTCTTGCCGAATCCGGCCATGCCGACGACGATGATGTCTTCCCGCTGTTCGCGCAGCCACTCGTAGGTCAGGCCCAGGTTGTCCATCACGTCGGTGCGGTAGTTCTCGATCACGACGTCGCAGTGCGCCAGCAGTCTCGAGAACACGGCTTTGCCTTCGTCGGAAGCGAGGTCGAGCGAAAGCGACTTCTTGTTGCGGCTGTACTCGTGGAAGTAGAAGTTCGTGTTCCACCAGTGCTCGCCGGGCGCGACCGGCGGCGGCAGCAGCGTACGGATATTGTCCCAGGCGCGCGGCGACTCGATCTTGATCACTTCGGCGCCCTGATCGGCGAGAATCTTCGTGCCGTAAGGCCCGGCCCAGATCATCGTCAGGTCGGCGACGCGGACGCCGCTGAGCGGTCGACCGGGATCAAACATCAGATTGCATCCAGTTCCCGCAGGCGGACCAGGTCTTCGCGCTCATAACCCAACTCCCCGTGAATGACCTCCATGTTGTGTTCGCCTAGACGCGGCGCGCGGCCCATCCTCCAGTCGTGTCCGCTGCTCAGCCAGAGCCGGCCCGGATAAGTCAGGGAACCCGCATCTTCGTGGTCCAGCGTGGCGAAGAAGTCGCGGCTCTGCAGGTGTTCGGAGTTGGACAGATCCTCGAAGCTGGCGACGTAGCCGAACGGGACCCGGTGTTCTATCCCGAGTTCCAGCAGTCCCTGCCGCGTCTGGCCGGCGAACCAGCCGTACATGATCGCCATCAGCTCATCGTTGTTGAGCAGCCGCTGGCCGGGATCCGAGAAGCGCTCGTCCTGCAACTCGTCAAGCCCAACCGCACGAGCGAATGCGGGATAGTTGCGCGGCAGCGCGCAGATTCCGCCGTAGCCGTCGGCCACTTCGTACACGCCCCAGAGCGCGTTGAGATTGTTGCCCGAACGTTGCGACTCGATACCGAGCTGCGATGCTCGCGTGTGAAACGCCTCAGCCATGCCGGCGTAGGTCTCTTGCACGGAGAGGTCGATGTACGACCCCTGTCCGTGCATGACCGCGCCGTAGTACGCGCCTGTGATCGCCGCGAACGCGTTGAGCCCGGCCTGGTACGACGGTTGTGATCCGCCGTTCTTGAGCGGGTGCCGCTCTGGATGGCCGGTCAGCCACATCTGTCCCGAGGCGGCGTAGAGCGTCAGCTCAGTCGCCGGCAAGCTGGCGTTCGGTCCGGTCTGGCCGAATGGGGTGATCGAGATCATGACCAGGGCATCGTTGCCGGCCGATAGCTCGGCGAAGCCCAGGTCGTGCGATGCCAGATATCCAGGCTCAAACGACTCAATCACGATCTCGGTGGACTCTGCCAGTTCGCGCAGGATCTCGCGTCCGTCGGAGGTCTCGAGGTTTAGTGTGACCGAGCGCTTGTCGCCGTTCAGGTAGAGAAACAACCCGCTGGTCTCATCGTCGGGCAGATCGTCAGGCCAGGGCCCAAAAGCCCGTGACGGGTCGCCGGTCGTCCGTTCCACCTTGACCACATCGGCGCCGAGGGCGGCCAGCCAACGACCTGCGTACGGTCCCGAAATGCCTTCGGCGAGTTCCAGCACTCTGACGCCGTCGAACGGACGATCCATCGGCTGCTGCTCGTCCTGGCCCTGTTGCTGCTCGCTCATCGCACGCAGTCTATGAGCAGACCCGACTGCGTTCTAGACTGAGCGGGCATGACCACGCAATCCCCGCAGTCCCCAACACCGGCCGAGGCAACGGGTCCGCCGCTGCTGGAGGGCGTACGCGTGGTCGAGCTGGCCGAGGAGATCGCCGGACCGTTCGCGGCCAAGCTGTTGGCCGATGCGGGCGCGGAGACGATCAAGGTGGAGTCGCCCGGCGGTGACGCCGCCCGGCGCGCCGCGCCGTTTGCCGATTCGGCGCCGCATCGCGAGACGGCCACCACCTGGCTCGCCTTCAACACCTCCAAGCGCAGCGTCGTTCTGGATTTGGAGTCGACTGCGGGCCGGCGGTTGCTGTTCGAGCTGATCTCAAACGCGGACGTGTTCGTCACCGACCGCACGCCGCGACAACTGGATGACCTGGACCTGAATCCGCAGGACCTCCGCGAACGGCTGCCGCAACTGATCATCGCCGCCGTGACGCCGTATGGACTCGTCGGAAGCGCCAGCGAGTGGCCTTCGACGGCGCTCACGCGGGCGCACGCCTCCGGCTCGGCCGCCGGCGTGCGACGCAACCTCGGCGCGAGCGCCGCCGCGCCATTGATGGCCGGGGCGAACGTGCACGAGGCCGACGGCGGCACCGCGCTGGCCCTGGCCACCTGGGCGGCGCTGATCGTCCGCGACCGCGACGGCCACGGGCAGATCGTCGATGTCTCTTCGGTCGAGGCGATGATGAACATGGACCGCGTCGACATCTCGATTGCGCACAACGACGGCGGACCGCCGCCGATGCCGCCGCGCAAGGGCGGCAGCGCCTTTGGCGGACGGCTCGAGTGCGCCGACGGCCACCTGATCGCTGTGACGCCGCAGGCGCACCAATGGGCCGGGCTGATCAAGGCAATGGGCGATCCGGACTGGGCCTATGACGCGGACGGAACCCTGATCGATCGTCTGCGACTCGGCGACGAGGCGGCTGAGGCAATCGAGCAATGGGCCGGCGCGAGGACGCGTGACGAAGTCTTTCGCGCGCTCCAGGTCAACAGCGCGCCTGCCGGACCCGTGTTGCGGCCGTCGGAAGTGATGAACTCGGAGCAAATGCAGGTCCGTGAGTTCTTCGACGTATTGCCGCACCCGTTTGCGGGCAGCGCGCGCTATCCGCAGTTCGCCGCCCGTTGGAATCGGGCCGGCCGCCCGAGCCGCAGCGCTGCACCGCTGCTTGGCTCCGCGTCTACCGACGCCATGCGCGACCATCTCCATCCCTGGACCGCGGTCCAGGCCCGACGGGCGGGAGTGATCGGATGACCACAACCACGGAACGAACCAACGGCGCGGACGGCTATCTGCCGCACCATGTCGGACACCACAGCTTGCTCCGAGCGGGCCCACGGCGAGGCCCGCTCGCAGGCACGCGGATCATCGACTTCACCTGGGCCTGGGCCGGGCCCTACGGCGCAATGCAGGTCGCGCTGCTCGGCGCGGAGACGATCAAGGTCGAGTCGGCCACGCGGATCGACCATTCCCGCCAACGCTCGCTGGCGATGGGATCGTTCACGGGCGGCGTCAACCAGGCGCCGATGTTCAACGAGGTCAACCTGAACAAGTACTCGATTCAGCTCAACCTCAAGACCGAGGGCGCCAAACAGATCATCCGCGACCTCGCCCGGACGGCCGACGGCGCGATCGATAACTTCCGCCCCGGCACGCTGGACAAGCTCGGGCTGGGCTACGACGACTTGCGCGTGATTAATCCCGAGATCGTGATGGTCTCGGCTTCGGCGCTGGGCGCGACCGGTCCGGAGCGCAACTACACCGGCTACGCACCGACGTTTGCGGCGCTCAGCGGTCTGTCCTACCTGTCCGGCGAGCCCGAGGAACCGCCGGTGATGATGGGCGGTTCGATCGACCTGCGCGCGGGTACCGCCGCGGCGCTGGCGATGGTCGCCGGGCTGCACTACCGCGAACGCACCGGCCGCGGACAATTCATCGACGCCTCGTCTTCGGAAGCGATCGGCATGCACATCCCGGAGGAGTTCCTGCACGTCGACCTGCTCGGCCGCGACGGCCACCGGCTGGGCAACGGTCACCGCGCCTATGCGCCGCACGATGTGTTCCGTTGTGCATCGATGCGCGCGCCGGACGCATACGCCGAAGATCACAAGGGAGCGAGGACCGGCTGGCTGGCGATCGCATGCAGGTCCGACGCGGAGTGGCATGCGCTCTGCGCTTGCAGCGGCCTCGATCACCTGCGCGACGATCCCCGATTCCGCACCGGACTCAAGCGTTGGAAGCACCGCGACGAGTTGAAGCCGATGATCGAGGCCTGGACCTCGGAGCAATCGGCGGTCGAGACGGCGGAGACGCTGCGCGCCGCCGGCGTGCCGGCGGCTGCCTCCGTTTGGGGCAGCGACATCCATCATTCCGAGAACTTCCAGGCGCGCGGCGGTGCGGTCGCGGTGCGTCCGCCGGAGACGCAATCGCGCGAAGTGCTGCCGCCGCCCTGGAAGCTGTCCGAGACGCCTGCCGAGGTCGTTTCGCCGGCGCCGCGCCTGGGCGAGGACACGGAGTACGTGCTCGGCCGAATGCTCGGCTACGAGCAGGAACGGATCGGTGAACTCGCGCAGCAGGGCGCGCTGGAATAAGCTAGCCGGAGACAGCCACTCACCGGTGGAGAGGACGAGCATGCGACAGGTCTTGAGTGCAGTTATCAAGCCAATGGCGCGTTTGTCGCTGGCTGCGGCGCTGGCGCTGCTCGCGATCTCCGCGATCCAACCTCACTTCGGCGACGGCGGCGAGGTCTATGCCGCTGACGACACCGTGGCACAGGCCGAACTCTCGATGCCGCAGCAGGCCGAGCCCGACGAAGGCGGCACCGGCGTCAACAACTTCGACCGCGAAGAGTGGTACCAGTTTGCAATCTTGCTTGCGCCGTTCCTGGTGCTGGTCACGTTCCTGCTGATCCTGATGTTCGGTTGGGACAGGTCCACCAGCAACGAGGATTAGGCGGGGTCGCTCCTGATGGCCGAGGCCATTGCCCAGACGCTGGTTGACGAGCTCTCCGCACGGGAGTTCACGTTGGCGACGGCGGAGACCGACACCGGCGGCTTGATCGGCCACTGGATCACCGACATCCCGGGCTGCTCGAGGGTCTGGATCGGCGGCGCGTCGCCCTATCACAACTATCCGAAGATCGACCTGATCGGCGTGTCGAGGGACCTGCTGCGCGAGCGCGGCTCCGTCTCGGAGGAGGCGGCAGTGGCCATGGCCCGCGGTGTCCGCGACACGCTCAACGCCGACATCGGCGTCGCCGAGACAGGGATCACCGGTCCGACCGGCGGCTCCGAGTCTCGACCCGTGGGCACGGTCTGGATCGCCTGCGTCGGCCCAGGAGACCGCGTCCACGCCGAGCGTCGAGTCTGGGATTCCGACCGCGAAGGCAACAAGCGACTGACCGCCGTCCGCTGCATCGAGCTCGTGCTCGAAGCGGCAGGTTCCTAGGTCACCGGCTGATCGTGCCCTCTCTGCGCTGCAACGAGATCGACCTCTACTACGAGGCGCACGGTGATCCCGATGCGCCTCCGCTGATCCTGGCCCACGGCGCCGGCGGCAATCACCTCGTCTGGTGGCGCAATGTTCCGGAGTTCCGCGAGCGCTACTTCACGGTGACATTCGACCATCGTGCCTTTGGGCTGAGCCGCGATGTGCCGGGCGGACCCGGCCGTCGTGCCTTTCCGCACGATCTGCACGCGCTGCTCGAACACCTCAACGTCGACCGCTTCGCCATGATCGCCCACTCGATGGGCGGCCGCACGGCAACCCCATTTGCCCTGCTCTTCCCTGGACGGATCGAGGCGCTGATTCTCTCCGGCACGCTTGCGGGCGCGGTCAACGACGAAGTGCGCGAGATTCAGGCAGCCCACTATCGGACGGTTGAGGGCATGACCCTGCGCCAGCGCGCGCTCGCGCCGTCGACCGAGGAGAACGACCCGCAGCTGGCCTGGCTCTACCGGCGGATGAACGGTTGGAATCCGCGTCGGTCGTCATCGTTTCTCGCGCCTACTCCCGGACTGGCCACCTGGCGCGGATCCTCTATGCCGCTCCTCCGACAGTTCGGCATGCCGATGCTCTACATCGTCGGCGAACATGACCGCATCATCCCCTGGCGGGCGATGGAGGCCTCACACCGCGCCATGGAGGGTTCTGAGTTCGTCGTCGTGCCCGAGGCCGGCCACTCGGTCTACATGGAGAAGGCCGATCGCTTCAACGATGCGGTGCTCAACTTCCTTGAGCGACGTTGGCGAGGCTAACTCGCAGCACGCCGCTTTATCATCAACTCATGAAGACTCCTACGCCCATGGTCCGTGAACTGATCGACGCGATCGGTGAGCAGGCGGTCGTCTGGCACGACGAAGACCTGATCGTCTACGAATACGACGGCACGATCGATCGCGGCAATCCCGATGTCATCGCGCTCCCGGCGACGACCGAGGACGTTGTCAATCTGATCAAGATCGCCAACAAGTACGAGGCGCCCGTGACCCCGCGGGGGGCCGGCACCGGTCTCAGCGGCGGTGCGCTGGCGGCTAAAGGCGGCGTGATCATCGGCATGAACCGCATGCGCGCGATTTTCGACATCGATGTCGAGAACAAGACCGCTCTGGTTCAGCCAGGCGTCGTCAACCTGGACCTCGGCGCCGAGGCGGAGCGTCACGGCCTCGCCTACGCGCCCGATCCCAGTTCCCAGCGAGCCTGCACCATCGGCGGCAACGTCGCCGAGAACGCCGGCGGCCCGCACACGCTGGCCTGGGGAACCACGACCAATCACGTACTCGCGTTGGAGCTGGTCACTGCCGATGGAGAGGTCCAGTGGATCGGTCACGAAACCCGCGACGAGCCGGGCTACGACCTGGTCGGCTGCGTCGTCGGTTCCGAAGGCACCGTCGGGATCGTGACACAAGCTCTGGTGCGGTTGGTGCCCCGTCCGACAGCCGTGCGCACGCTCCTGGCGGTCTACGACAGCGTGCGCCAGGCGTCCAACGCGGTCTCGGCGGTGGTGGCCTCTGGCATCGTCCCGGCGGCGCTGGAGATGATTGACAAGATGACAATCGCCGCGGTCGAACCGGTGCTGAACACCGGATTCCCACTGGACGCGGAGGCCGTGCTGCTGGTCGAGGTCGACGGTCCCGACTCGCAGGTCGAAGCGGAGGGAGCGCGCGTCGAGGGCATCCTCAACCGCTTTGAGCCGCGCGAGGTGCGATCGGCGACAGACCCCGAGGACCGCGAGACGCTATGGGCCGGGCGCAAGGGCGCGATCGGCGCGCTCGGTCAGATCATGCCCAACTACTACCTGCTCGACGGCGTCGTACCTCGCACGAAGCTTCCCGACGTGCTCGACAGCGTCTACGAGATCGCGGAGCGCTATCGGCTGCCGGTCGCCAACATGTTCCACGCGGGCGACGGCAACTTGCATCCCTGCCTGCTCTTTGACGAGCGCGAACCTGGCGCTACCGAGCGGGTGCTCGATGCCGGCGGAGAGATCATGCGTCTGTGCGTCGACGCCGGCGGCGCGATCACCGGCGAACACGGCGTCGGGCTGGAGAAGCGGGACTATCTGCCCTGGATTTTTTCCGAGGAGGACATGGACGCGATGAAGTCGCTGCGCGCCGCGTTCGGACCGACCGAGAACTTCAACCCCTGCAAGATCTTCCCCAAGGGCCATGGCTGCGGTGAAGCCGGTCACCAACACGCCCAGCACCAGATCGCCAAATTCGGCCCCAAGGCGTTTGTATGAGCCATTGCTGCAAGCCGGGAAGCTTTGATGGCGGACGCTGAGCCTGCCGAAGTCGCTGCAGTTCAGAGCCTCTTCGACAACGTCGACACCGATGGCGCTCACTTGCAGCGATACGAGATTGACGGGCAGGTTCCGCGGGCCGCGATCAGTGCCAACACGATCGACGACATCGAGCGCGCGCATTCGGTTGCGACGAGCCGGGACCTCGCCGTCATCCCGATTGGTGGGCGCACGATGCTTGGCCTGGGCATGCCGCCTCGTCGGTATGACGTAGCGCTGGACATGTCCGGAATGGACCAGGTCGTTGATTACGAGCCCGACGACTTCACGATCTCCGCGCAGGCGGGTATGACGCTTGCGTCGCTGCAGCAAGTCCTGGCAGCCAACGGGCAGTTTCTGCCGCTCGATCATCCACGCTTCGAACAGGCGACGCTCGGCGGCATCTGCGCGGTCGGACGCGGTGGGCTGCGCCGCAACTCACTGGGCGGCCCTCGCGACTGGCTGATCGGGATGCGCATGGTCAAGGCCGACGGGACGACGATCAAGGGCGGCGGCAAGGTGGTCAAGAACGTGAGCGGCTATGACCTGCCCAAGCTCTTCGCCGGCTCGCTGGGCACCCTGGGCGCGATTGCCGAGGTGACGTTCAAGCTGCGTCCGCAACCGGCCAGCGACCAGGTCGTCGCGCTCTCCGCCGATTCGTTCGAGCAAGCGCTCGCGGCCTCACGCGCCGCCGCCCGAGCGGCGCCGTTCCTCGACGGCTGCCTGGCATTGTCCGCGCAGGCGGCCGAACGAGCCGCGTCACATGGCGCAGAGATCCTTGACGATCGACCGGCCCTGGTCCTGCGTGCGAGCGGCCTGGAATCGGCAGCCGACGAAGTGCTCGCGTCCGCGCTCGACGCCGCAGGACTCGCAGGGCTGCACGATCCGCCGAGACGCACCACGGCCATCGTCGAGAGCTGGCAGGCGATCGTCGACTGTGAGTTGGACACGCCTGCCGATCACGTGCGACTGCGCCTTGGGCTTCCTCCCGGAAACCTGGAACGCGCCCGCTCGCTCATCGACGAACACCTCCCAGAAGTCAGCTCATGGGTCGCAGCGGGCGACTCGGGCCTGCTCTTCGTTACAACTCCTTCGGTCGACGCAGTCACAATCAGCTCGCTGCGCAACGCGCTTGGACCCCTGCAAGGTCGCCTGACCATCGAATCGGCGTCGGTTGAGCTCAAGCGAGCCGCTGATGTCTGGGGACCGGCCGGTCCCGGCGCGCGGCTCATGCACCGGGTCAAGGAACAGTTCGACCCGAACGGCACGCTCAATCCCGGACGCTACGTGGACGGAATCTAAGCTGCACCCATGAGCATCAGTGGGCCTCCGCCGACGACCGAGCCGCTCTGGCTGACCGAGGATCGGCCCGACGCCGGCGAACTCGGACTCTGCGTCCATTGCGGTTTCTGCCTGAATGCCTGTCCGACCTACCACGACCTCGGCGTCGAGACCGACTCGCCACGGGGGCGGATCGCGCTGATGTGCGGGCTCGACGAGGGCCGCATCGAGTGGTCGCCTCGCGTCCAGCAGCATTTCGATCAGTGTCTCCAGTGCCGCGCTTGCGAGACCGCCTGTCCATCCAAGGTCCCGTACGGCCGCCTGATGGAAGCGACCAGAGCCGAGGCCTTCGCCCGGCAGAAGTGGCCGCGTCGTCAACGCCTGATCTGGCAATTGATCATGCGCCGCATCTTTCCCCATCCCCGACTGCTGAAGCTGGCCGGATACGGCTTGAAGCTCTACCAGCGCAGCGGACTGCAGTCGCTGG
>JAPPBK010000202.1 GCA_026705105.1 Chloroflexota bacterium
CACATGAGTTCCCGGTCTTTCCCACCGTCGCGGAAGCAGTCTCCAAGTCGCAGGCCAACTGCAGCATCATCTACGTGCCCGCGCCCGGCGCGGCCGACGCGATCCTGGAGAACATCGCCGCCGAAGTGCCGTTGATCGTCTGCATCACCGAGGGTGTCCCGGTGCACGACATGATTCGCGTGCGCACGGCGCTGGAGGGCTCGAAGAGCCGCCTGATCGGCCCAAACTGCCCAGGCATCATCCAGCCGTCGTCGAAGTGTCGGGTTGGGATTCATCCGCCCGACGTGTTCATGCCAGGCAACGTGGGAGTGGTCTCGCGCTCGGGCACCCTGGTCTACGAAGCAGTCGACCAGCTCACCCGCGCCGGGATCGGACAGTCAACCTGCGTGGGCGTCGGCGGCGACCCGATCATCGGCGAGCAACAGCAGGCGATCCTGCGCCGCTTCAACAGCGATCCCGACACCGACGCGGTCGTACTGATCGGCGAGATCGGCGGTCTGGCCGAACAGGCGGCGGCGGCCTACATTAAGCGCAGCATGAACAAGCCCGTGGTCGCGTTCATCGCGGGCGCGACCGCGCCGCCAGGACGGCGGATGGGTCACGCAGGCGCAATCATCGAGGGTGAAGCGGGCACCGCCGAGGCCAAGATTCAGGCGCTCGAGGAAGCCGGCGCGGTTATCTCGCGCAGTCCCGCCGAGATCGGCTCGACGATGCGCCGGGTGCTCGAAGAGGCTGGCAAGTATCAGCCTCCCGGCTCACTCGACTAACGACCGCAGCGCCAAGGCGACCATCGTGACCGAAAAACCGCTGAGTCCGAAACAACAGGGTCAGATTGCGACCCTGGCCGGGTTTGTCGCGCCGCTGGTCGGCATCCTGCTGATGGTGATTCTCGCGGTCGCGGTTGACGTGGTGGTCGGCATCGTCGTCGGCGCGGTCGCCGTGATCGTGCTGGTTCCATTGACCCAGCGTCTGCTCAAGCGACGGGCCAAGTCCTGAGCGAGCGCTCGGGCGACCACGAGGGTCGCCCCTATTCGTCTTCGTCGTCGTCCGGAGGCCAGCACTCGTCGTCCGGGTCGGCGTCGGGCGAGAGATTGCGCTTCTCCTTGCCCAGGATGCCGTAGGGGTTGTCAAGGAAGTCGAGCACCTCAGCGACGGCGTCGGGCCCGATCTCGAGGTCGTCGAGAATCTCGGTGCCGTGCAGGTCGGTCTCGTAGATCACGAAGCGGACGGGCTCGCCCGCGGCGCGGAAGTAACGGTTGGACTGCCAGTACGCGCACTGGTTGCGCGCGCCGGCGATGTAGAGCTTGGGCACCTGGATGTCGGCCACCGTGCTCAGGCCGTCAAGCTTGTCGAAGCCGTCCTCGTCGGCGCGATCGGAATCCTTGGGCGGCTTGTTCGGGAACTGGTTGGGGCTGGAGATGGCGCTGACGGCAGTGAACTCGTCGCGGTAGGCGGCGACCTGCATCAGGCTCGTGCCGCCCATGCTCACGCCGATGCCATACAGGATCCCCGCTCCGCGCTCGACGGCGTAGTCGATCGCCGCTTCCCACTCGCGGTAGATGTCCGGTACGTCCTCGATTGGCCGCTTGCTGTAGACGCAGGGTGATTCGCCGTGACAACGGAAGTCCCAGCGCAGGACGCGGTAGCCCTCGCTGACCAGGCGGTCGGCAAACTTGTCCCAGATGCCGCGGTGCGTTGGTTTCGTGTTCTTGGTCGGGTACATGTGGCCCAGCAGCACCCAGGTGTCGCCGTCGCCGTTGATCTCGGCGACGAAGCGGGCGCCGTCCGAGGACTGGAGTATGAACGCCTCGTCGGAGTCGACTCTGGTCGCCAGCGAAAGCGAAACGGCGAGCGCCAGCGCCGCCGCGAGCACGGCCAACGCGCCCAGGAATGGCGTCCATCGACTGGTGAGCAGCGCTGCCACGCTCGCGCCGCCGCGCGCGAACTCCAGAACCTGCGTGAGCCGTTGTCGCATCGCCAATCCGCCAATCCCACTGCGTCGAGTGTGGCCTCATTGTCCTGTCGCGACCTGTCGCGAGGCAGCGCTCAGGGCAGGATATGCCTGTTGCGCTGTTACTCTGAATCCGGAGGGTTCGCATAGTGGCCTAGTGCGCCCGCCTGCTAAGCGGGTTCGGGGGAGA
>JAPPBK010000146.1 GCA_026705105.1 Chloroflexota bacterium
CCAATGAGGAGCCCAACGAATCCAATCAGCAGAGCACCACACAGGGGAAAGACGACAATCCCGATGAGCCAGTATCTGGTGAACCGAAGGGCTTTCACTAGCATCTGGGCCAAGGAGTTTCGGGCATTAGGCCGACGGGTTCTCGATCGGCACGCCGACGACGGAGCCGTACTCGGTCCAGGAGCCGTCGTAGTTGGAGGTGTTGTCGATGCCGAGCAGGTAGCGCAGCGCGAACCAGCTGTGCGAGGAGCGCTCGCCGATGCGGCAATAGGCGATCACCGGCTGGTCGCCCGTGATGCCCTGCGCCTGGTAGATGTCGCTGAGCTCATCGGCCGACTTGAAGGTGCCGTCCTCCGCGACGGCGGTCGCCCAGGGGATGTTCGAGGCGCCGGGCACGTGACCCTTGCGCTGCGCGGTCTCGGGCAGGCCGGGAGGCGCCATGATTACGCCGTTGAACTCGTCCGGCGAGCGCACGTCGACCAGTTGGCCGCCGGCTTCGACGTGGGCCAGCACGTCAGGCAGCTTGGCGCGCAGCGCCTCGTCGCGCTCGGCGACGGCGATGCTGCCCGATCCGGCCGCCGGCGCGTCGGTCGTCGTGGCGCGGCCCTCGGCCTCCCACTTGACTCGGCCGCCGTCCATCAACGCGGTGTTCGTCACGCCGTAGAGCTCGAGCATCCACAGCGCGTAGGCGGCGAACCAGTTGTTGTTGTCGCCGAACAGCACAATCTGCGAATCGTCGTTGGCGCCGGCGTTGCGCAGCAAGTCGGTCACTACCTCGCGCGAGGCGACGTCGCGGGAGACCTGGTCCTGGAGCTGCGAGGTCCAGTTCCAGGCCACCGCGCCCGGAGGGTGCCCCTCGTCGTAGGCCGAGGTGTCGACATCGACCTCAATCAGGACGACGCTCGGGTTGTCGAGGTTGTCCGCGACCCAGTCGGTCGACACGAGCTTCTCGGGGTGTGCGTAGTCAGCCATGTTGGCGTCCTTTCTTGGGACGGTGGTGCATTACCACCAGATTTTGCCTTCGATTTCTTCGTCGCCCGCGATGTCGTCGTACTCGCGATTCCATAGTCCGGTGGAGAGGTACTTCCAGCCGCCGTCGGCGAGCAGGACGACGATGCTGCCCGTCTCGATGCGCTCGGCGGCTCGTTGCGCGGCGCGGATGGCTGCGCCGCAGGAGATGCCGGCGAAGATGCCCTCCTCCTCGAGCAGGCGCTTGACCACGGCGAATGAGGTGCGCGAATCGACCATGATCCGCCCATCAAGCACCGACTCGTCCAGCACCGGCGGAATGTAGCCCTCTTCGAGCGATCGCAGCCCCTGCACCAGGTCGCCGGGGTGCGGCGCGGCGGCGACGATCTTGATGTTCGGGTCCTGCTCCTTGAGATAGCGCCCGACGCCGGTCAGCGTGCCGCCGGTGCCGAGACCGGCGACGAAGTGGGTGATCTCGGGGCAGTCACGGTAGATCTCCGGGCCGGTCGTCTCGTAGTGCGCGCCGGGATTGGCGGCGTTCTCGTACTGCATCGGCATGAACACGGACGGATCGGCCTCGTACATCTCCTTGGCCATGCGCACCGCGCCGTTGGAACCGGTCTCACCGGGCGAGAGCTCGACCTCGGCGCCGAAGAAGGAGAGCAGTTCGCGGCGCTCGACCGAGACCGACTCGGGCATCACGCAGCGCACCGGGTGGCCGGTCAAGCGACCGATCAGCGCAATCGCGAGTCCCGTGTTGCCCGAGGTTGGTTCGAGGATCGTTTGCCCGGGCTTGAGCGAGCCGTCGGCATGCGCCGCGTCGATCATCGCCCTGGCGATTCGGTCCTTGACCGAGCCGGTCGGATTCTGACCCTCCAGCTTGACCCAGATCGCGACATCGGTATTGGGCGACATCCGCTGCAGCTTGACCAGCGGGGTATCGCCGATCGTGTCCAGCAGCGACTGGTAGCGGGCGGACTTCATCGTCGCAGATGGGGCCGTGACCATCAGTCGGAGCCTCCAGCGAAGCGGCGATCGCCTCCGGCGAATCGGTGATCGCCTCCGGCGAATCGGTGATCGCCTCCGGCGAGCGCCGGCAGAATGGCGAGTACGTCGCCGTCGGAGAGCGAGGTGTCCATACCGTCGAGGAAGCGGATGTCCTCG
>JAPPBK010000272.1 GCA_026705105.1 Chloroflexota bacterium
GTGCTGTTGCACATCGTCGATGACGTTACCGATGGGCCAATCAAGGTCAATGATGTCTACTACGTCGATCAACGGAAGGCGTATGTTGATGCGCTGCCGGCAGCGGTGGTGCCCCGCCAGACACTCGAGCCCGGAAGGGGCATCCCGTTTAGTTCTGACCCCACACAGCCGCCCAAGCGGCGGCGTCGGCGACCTCGCCTGCCCAAACCACGGGATCGCCTAATCCCTGGAGACTGTCCGCTCGAGGTTTCGGATGCGCGACTCCACGCCATCGAGGCCGAGCTTCGCCAACTAAGCATCGGGACGTACACGAATGCTGTGAGCGTGCTCCTTCGTGTGTTTCTCGAGTTGAGCGCCGATTGGTACATCGAAGATCGGCAGCTCGCGACGCAGGCAACGCAACTTGGCGGAAAGCTCAACGCTGTAACGGAAGACCTCGTGAATCGCCAATCGCTGACGAGCGACGAGGCGAAAGCAGCGAGGCGCGCCGCTCAGCGGGGCACCTTCCTCGCACCGTCCGTTACCCAGATGCATCAGTGGATACACAACAAGGACATGTTCCCGGGTCCCGCTGATCTGCGGTCCGAGTGGGATGGTCTTCAACCTTGGTTCATGGCCATATGGATCCCTCAGTAAGACGCTGGCCGCGCGAGCCGACGGCTCAAGCATCCGGCTCTTGTCGTTCGCGTCGCTGATACGACGGCGTGGCAACAGCTGCGCTAATCGCCTTAAGAGTCGTCCAGTGGTCGCTCTAAAGCTCGGCCACTTGGGGGCCAGGTGCCAACCTGTGATCGGTGGGCGCCGACGCCGAATGGGAGCAAGGGATGGCGGAGGGATGGATGTCTTTGCGCTGCCACGCAGGGTGCTGGTCGAGGGGCAGAGTCAACGCCGCGTGGCCCGCGAGATGGGGCTCGCGCGGGACACAGTGCGGCGACTGCACCGGCAACTGCGCGAGGAGGTCTACGAGGTCGGCCTGACCCTAGTCCTGGCCGAGTTGCGCGAGTGGCACCGGCGACGGGCCGGGGTATACGTGCCGCTGGTCCACCACCCGGCCGAGAGCGCGCAGGTCGACTTCTTCGAGGTCAGGGTCGACCTTGCCGGCGAACGGCGACCGGTCTCGCTGCTCCTGTTCCGTCTGATGTATTCGGGACGCGACTTCGTCCCGCTCCAAGAGCGCCGATACCAGCTCCCTCCCGTCGACTAGCGCTTGCCAGCCCTCTCACATTTCGGCCGGGACCCGGGGTTGACGGTCTACCACAGCACCACTGCGGCGTCCTTCCGGTGCAGTTCTCGCTCCACCGGCCAATAGAGCGCTTCGCCGCGCTGGCCAGTCAGATGATGAGGCCCGAACCGAGGACAAGCCGTATGGCAATCGCGCGGTTGGTCCGAGTCTAGGCGGCGCTATCGGTTTAGTGGTTGGTTGGTGGACTGATGGTTTGATCGACATGGGTGCTTCGGAAAATCGCTGTGTCGAGCTTGCAGGCTACGCTCGCCAGCCTTTCTGGACGCGCACCCGGCACTGGCGCTCAATCGCCATCTCTGGTAACACGTCTACAAGAAGGGCAACGTGAGCCCTAGTGACTCCGGTCTGCGACTCCTCGCGCCTCAGCCAGCGTGCAGCACACGCTGAACATCGCGGATTCCATTTTCGACGATAGGACTCTCCCGTGAGCGACATCAACACATACGCGAACGATCGTTTGCTGGAGTTCATCGACGCTATGCACAACGAAATCAAACCCTTGCTGGAAGAACGATTTGGAGACCAGTGGTTAGCACTGGGCGTCGAGAGGCATTTGCCTAACGACTCTTTGGACCGTGTTCGTAGGATGTTGTCGGAACCCATGAACGTTATCGATATGGGCAAGTCAGACGACGAGCTCTATGGGGTAGAGCATCTCGAACGCATAGTCGTTCAAAACTGGAAGGCAATCTTTCAGTCTCGCTTCAACGATCGTCACAAGACGAGCATCTATCTCAGAGAAATCACTGAGCTGCGCCACAACGTATCGCATCGGCGCCCTCACCACATGCTACGTCGCCGCGATCTAATGCGGTTTCTTCACAATGCACAACTTTTGCTTCAAGCCCTTCAGTCCCCTCTTGCAGGCGAGTTCGAAGGTTTAGC
>JAPPBK010000176.1 GCA_026705105.1 Chloroflexota bacterium
GCCGGGGCGGTCCCGGCAGGCAGCGAGGAAGTGCTCGGAGTCGCTGCGATCGCGGTTGATGGGGAAGCCCCCGACTCGCGCCAGGCGTCGATCATCTGCCTGGCGGTCCACGTCGACGCGCCGCAACGCGCGGCCGAGCGGTTGCGCGAGTCGTGCGAGGCCTCGGCCGCGGGGCGCGACGCGGAGTGGCTGATCTGCCCCCTCGACCAGGCGCCCGGACTGGGCGAGGAACAGTTCAAGCTGGTCGGCTATCGCTACTACCGCCGCGATGCCGCAACAGGCGACGTACTGATCAAACGCCTGTAGGCGAAGACGGTTGTAGCTACCAACCGAACGCGGGCCGGGGTTGTCGGGCCGTGAGGCCGGGCATGACGTGAGGCCGGCCCAAGCCTGCGGGTAGCATGAGGCGCAATGCCGCCGCTGCGGCCTCCTGCCTGAGAGGACCGAGATGTTCACCGGGATCATCGAAGAGGTCGGCGATGTCGTCGAGGCCGAAGCGGGCCTGCTGCGGATCGCCGCGCCGACGATCCTGGAAGACGCGCAACTGGGCGACAGCATCGCGATCAACGGGGTCGATCTGACCGTCACCCTGATCGACGGCGGCGAGTTTCTCGCCAATCTGATGCCGGAGACCTATCGCCGCTCCAACCTGGGCGATTTGCAGGTCGGGGACCGGGTCAATCTCGAACGCTCGGTGCGCCCCCTGGACCGGCTGTCGGGCCACATCGTGCGCGGCGTGGTCGAAGGACGCGGCGCGTATCGCAGCAGCCGCCCCGAATCGGACGCACTGGTCGTCACCTACGACGCTCCGGCGGACCTGCTGCGTCACATGATTGTCAAGGGCCCGATCTGCATCGACGGCGTCTCGCTGACAATCATCGAGAAGGACGAGACCGGGTTTGCCGTTTCGCTGGTTCAGTACACTCAGGAGCACACCAATCTCCTCGACCGCCGCTCGGGCGATGCCGTCAACCTGGAGACGGACATCCTGGCCCGCTACGTGGACGAGCTGCTGGAGATGAAGCTTGACCAGTTGTTGGATGAACGGCTCGCCGCGCGCGGGCCGCACGAAGGCGATGCGCGATGACCGAGTCGAACCCGATCACCGAGGCCGCTGCCAACTTGGCCGCGGTTGCTCCGGCCGAGAAACCGCGGCGCGCCCGGCGGACCCCGACACGGCGCCGCAAGTCGCCGTTCTGCTCGGTTGAAGAGGCAATCCAGGCCTTCGCCAACGGCGAACCGCTGATCATTACCGACGACGAGGATCGCGAGAACGAGGGCGATCTGGCGCTGCCGGCGCAATTCGTGACTGCCGAAACGATCAACTTCATGGCCGTCAACGGGCGCGGGCTGATCTGCGTGGCGATGGACGGCAAGAGCCTGGATCGGCTCGGCTTGCGGCTCATGGTCGACCAGGGGTCCAACACCGCCCCGTTGGGGACCGCGTTCACCGTCTCGGTCGAGGCGCGCTCGGGCGTGACGACCGGTATCTCCGCCTCGGACCGGGCGCGCACGGTGCAGGTGCTCATGGATCCGCACGCCACGGCCGAGGACCTGGTCTCGCCCGGCCACATGTTCCCCCTGCGCGCACGCGACGGCGGCACGCTGGTACGCGCCGGGCAGACTGAGGCGTCGGTCGACCTCTGCCGCCTGGCCGGCTTGCAACCGGGCGCGGTGATCTGCGAAGTGATGAAGCGTAACGGCGAAATGGCCCGCCTGCCCGACCTGGTGCGCTTCTCGCGGCGTCACAAGATCAAGATCGTCTCGGTCGAGCAGATCATTCAGTACCGGCTGCGTACCGAGATGCTGGTCGAGCGAGTCTCCGAAGCGAAGCTACCGACGCCGCTGGGAACCTGAACCGCCTGTTCGAGCAGCTGGCAGGCCGCGTGCCGCCTCGCCCCGGCGCTGGCCGCCTGCTGCAGGCGTTCGCCGCCGGGCGGGCCTGGGACCATGGCCGCGTCGAGATGTTCAACCGACTGGCCCGAGGCCTGGCTGAGTACCAGGATCCAGACGTGCCGGATTGGCTCCCCGCCGGACCGGAGGCCGAGGGACTCCCCTTCTTCGAGAGCTATTTCTCCAACTACATCGAAGGCACAGTGTTCAGCGTCGCCGAAGCCCGGCGGATC
>JAPPBK010000198.1 GCA_026705105.1 Chloroflexota bacterium
TGGTTACTCGGAGCAGAACTCAGAGACCAACTGGGCGGCGAACTGTTGCGCCAGCGCGCAGGCCTGAGCCCTCCAGCCGGGCGGGAAGTTGCTGATGTAAGCCTGGTTGAGGACCACCGGCCGAATCAGCATCGTTGTCGTCGCCTGGGCCTGACTCGCCGACAGGCTCAGCAAGGCGCGGGCGGCGGGGTTCGCGTCCACATTCTTCAGCGCCAGCAGCACATGCGTCGCCTGCTCCTGGGAGCCGTCGGCGATGGCGAACAAGAGGGCGCCGTCGTCAACGAGGAAGGGTGCCGCCACGGCAGCGCCGATCACTCCGACCTTCGCGGTGCTGCTGATCTGGGCCACGGTACCGGTGGCCGTCTGGGCCAAAGCGCCATTGAGAACGAGGACGCCGGCGGCCTCGTGTGTCCCGATGGCGGTGGCAATCGCGGTGCCTGCAGTGATGTGATAGGCCTGATCGGTCAGATCACCGTCGGGAAGCTGAACGCGTTCCACGGCGCCGGCATAGCTGTCCTCAAGACCGTCGCAGCGGTCGCTGAGGCCGATGTTGACCGGCTCGTGCAGCACGCAGAGGACGGTGCCGGTCACACCAGCGGCATTGAACTCGGCGCCGGCCAGTGAACCGGCAGCTCGGTCATTCAGACCGTAGTGGACCGTCGAGCCGACCAGCCCGGCGACTTCCGCGCCGGAGTTGAAGGTAATCAGGAAGGCGCTGCTGCGCGCCGCCATGAGCGAACTCTGCAGACCGGCCAGGTCGGGAATCGTCGAGGCGACGCCAAGCGCGCCACGCTCAACGCAATCGTCGATGGCGGCAGCGTGCGCGGCGACGTCCGGCTCGCCCTTCACCTCAATGTTGGTCAGTCCAAGCGCTGCGGCACTGCCGACCGCGGCCTGATTGAATGCGAACCAGAAGGGGTCGGTTTCGGAACCGTGGTGAATGACGCAGTACAGCTCGGCCGGCGCGTCGGTTGACATCGCGGCGGAGTCGGTCATGCCATCCGTCGCCGCGGCGACGCTGACTCCCACAGGAGACGACACGCGCCACTCGCCCGTGACGCCGGGCGGCAGGAACCGCGCTGTGGGAAGTTGCCGTTCGCCCCAGCCTCCGTCGGCGTCGCGTTGCTGGACAGCAACCTCGACGCGCCCGTCGTCGTGGCGCATGGTCGCCACTCGGACTTCGGCGTCCCCGTGTCCCGCAGCGTAGACCGCGCCGGCGATGATTCCGATGACTCCCAGGAGCGCCAGGCTGACTAGCCGCCATCTACTTTTGGACATGCCAATAATCCCTTCCAACAGTCGCGAAACCGGCATTTCGCGTCGTGCGCACAGGCTAAAGGATCGCTGTGACGCAACAGGACGCGGGAACCCCCGCGTCCTGTCGATCAGTCGCGTACCGACTGGACTAGACGGCTTCGATAATCGTGCTGATGCCCATGCCCGCGCCGATGCACTGGGTGGCGAGGCCGTACTGGCTGCCGGAGCGCTTGAGTTCGCGGGCGACCGTGGTGACCAGGCGGGTGCCGGTGGCGCCCAGCGGGTGACCGATGGCCAGGGAGCCGCCGTTGACGTTCACCTTGTCCATGTCGATGCCCAGTTCCTTCACCGACGGGATGACCTGGGCGGCGAAGGCTTCGTTGAACTCGACGCGGTCGATCTGCGAGGCGTCGACGCCCGCGTGGGCGAGCGCCTTGCGGGTCGCCGGGATCGGACCGAGGCCCATGACCTGCGGCTTGACCCCGCCGACGCCGAAGCCGGCGATCCGAGCCAGCGGCTCGAGGCCGAGCTCGTCCGCTTTGCGCTCGCTCATCAGCAGCGCGGCGGTGAAGCCGTCGTTGGTCGGGCAGGAGTTGCCGGCCGTGATGCGAATCTCGCTCTGAGTGTGCGAGACGGTGCCGCGCACGGTGCGCAGGCCGCTGAGGCCCTCGAAGTTGGTACCGGGACGGTAGCCCTCGTC
The DNA here is from genome assembly GCA_026705105.1 of Chloroflexota bacterium. GTDB lineage: Bacteria > Chloroflexota > Dehalococcoidia > Bin125 > Bin125 > Bin125. The sequence goes on from JAPPBK010000198.1 coordinate 1,958, forward strand.
GACCGAGACGACGGCCCGCTCGCCGCGCTCGTCGAGCAGCAGGTTGCCTTCCTCGTCGAAGACCGGTCGCTCGACCTCGATCGGGACGATTTCGCCCTCGTAGAAGCCTGAGGCCAGCGCTTCGCCGTACTTGCGGTGCGACTCGACCGCGAACTCGTCCAGCGTC
>JAPPBK010000301.1 GCA_026705105.1 Chloroflexota bacterium
GAACCGCTTTCGGTAACGCTCGATGTGCGCATGACCGGCAGCACGGCGGCAATGCAGAGCCCGATCACGGCCAGCCATGCCCAGGCCGGCATTCTGCCGGTGTAGCGCGGTCGACGCGGCAGCAGCGGTCGGGGCAGCGCATGCCAGGCGTCGCTGGCGGCCGAGGTCGGCAGCGACGCGTCGAGCGCGCTACTGGGCTTGGCCGTCGTCATTGGAACGCCGTCCGCCGACGGGAGGTTCCCGAGATGGAGCAGGCGCCGCGAGATGTCGCGGACTGCGTGGTCGACTCGTTATGGAAATCAGACGCGCCGCCAGGCAGTCGCCGGTGGCTGAACCTAGAGTGAGGTGCACCCGCGAGCGGCGGGGATCGGAATGCTTGGCGCTCGTTGAGCGGACCGTGCGCGCAGACAGGGGGACGTGGTCCACAGTCGTCATGACCGATGGTCACGCGCAACCGTGTTCCAGTGGTTTGGCGGCGGGGCTTCTCCTTCACTGTAGTGGCTGTTAGGTAGTCCCCTGCGCACGATCCGCTCAACGATTTCCAAGCGCCCGATCGGCGCTCTTGATTTTCCTCTCTCGATACTCCTTCCAGTTCCTTGGCCGGCGGCCTGGGTGTTCGGATGCCGTTGAGCGGCCCGCGTGTCATCCCAGCGGGACGTGGTCCACGATTGTCGTGACCCAAGGTCACGCGCATTCGTGTTCCGGTGGTGTGGCGGCGGGGCGCCTCCCTTGTTCGTGTTTGGGCTGTTAGGTCGTCCCAGACACGCAGGCAGCTCAACGGCATCCGAACCGGTTCCTCTCGGTGGCTGTAGTGGGTTGCTGTGGGCATCGGCAGTGACATCAGATCGCCTCCGCCGCCCGCATCCGCGCGCTCCGGGCGCGCGGATTGCGCTGTATCTCTGCTGCGGACGGGCGCAGGACGCGCCGCGTCAGGGTGCGAAAGCCCGGTGCATCACCGCTTGACTGCCCTTGAAGAACGCCCTTGACGACCCGGTCCTCGAGCGAATGAAACGCGATCACGACGAGTCGGCCGCCCAGTCGCAGGATGGCTCGCGCCTGGGCGAGAAAGGCAGCCAGGCGTTCCAGTTCCCGATTGACTTCCAGGCGGATCGCCTGGAAGACGCGAGTGGCGGGGTGGATGCGGGCGCCGGGACGCGCCCCGACCGCATCGACGACCGCCTGGGCCAGCTCGGTGGTCGTCGCGATCGGCCGCCGCTGGACGATGCCACGGGCGATCCGCCGCGAGCGGCGCTCCTCGCCGTACTCGAAGACCAGGTCGGCCAGGTCGTCGACCGACCACTCGTTGACGATCTCCCGTGCCGTGACGGCGGCGCCCGACTGCGGGCCCAGACGCATGTCCAGCGGACCCTCTGCCCGAAGCGAGAAGCCTCGCTCGGGCGTGTCGAGTTGCAGCGACGACACGCCCAGATCGCAGAGGATGCCATCGAGCGGCGTGATCTGCGCGTCGACGGCTGCGCCGGCCGCATCGTCCATCCAGCAGCGAGCCAGCGTCACGCGCGACGCGAACGGCGCCAGGCGCCGACCCGCGGCGTCAATCGCCTCGGGGTCGGCATCGAGACCCAACAGACGCCCGTCGGGCGCGGAGGCGCTCAGCACCGACTCGGCGTGACCACCGAGGCCGACGGTCGCGTCGAGGTAGCGGCCACCCGGCTTCACATCGAGCATCGCCAGCGCTTGGTCGAGCATGACCGGGGTGTGCGCGGCCGAGGAAGTCATGTCGACTCCTTATTCGGCCCGTTCGGGTCCGCAGTGTCGAGCGTGGCCGCCAGGTCTTGCAGCAGTTGCGCGTAGGACTCGTCGATTTCCGATTGTTCGGAGCGCCAGGCGTCGCTGTTCCAGATCTCCAGGTAGTCGCCCATGCCAATGATCGTCGTGTCGCCGCTCAGACCTCGTTGTTCTCGCATCGGCTGCGGAATCACGATCCGTCCCTGGCGGTCGAGGTCGACCTGCCGCACGCGACCGAAGAAGCTACGCGCCAGACGCCGATCCGCGGCTTTGAGCTTGTCGCCGACGGTGCGCGTGCGCTTTTCCTGGGAGTAGCCGTCGGGCGTGTAGAGCTCGACCTGTCCGTCGGGGCCCGGCAGTAGATATCCGCCGTGCTCGAAGAGCATCCGATAGGCAGCGGGAATCGCCAGACGACCTCGGTCGTCAATGCGGTGTTCGTACTCCCCTGTGAAATCGAGCGTTGCCACCGGAGAAGCCCTTTGCGCGATCCGCTGTCACGTTATGCCGACTGAAACCACTTTTCCCCACTTCGTGGGTCACAGATGACTCTAGGTGCAACATTTGCGGATTGCAAGCGACAGATCAGGGAATCTCCGCCCGAAGTCGGAATCGCCGATGATCCTGTCCAGTTGCGATCTGGAAACACGTCGCAGCGACCGTAAAATCCACGAACTTGGATCGACGACCGGACGACGTAACGCTCAGCGCGCGACTACGTTCAAAGCCGATGGGCGACAATGCGGAAACGGCGGAAATGGCGGCTCAATGACTGCACGCGCGTCCGAAACTCCCAATGCGGCGGTGCTGACGCTCTCCGACCAGGGCGCAGCCGGTTTGCGCACGGACACTTCCGGTCCGGCGATTCGCGAGCGCCTGGTGGCGCTGGGCATTCCGGTGGTTGATCACCTGGTGCAATCCGACGATCCGGACGGCATCGTGGCGCAGCTCCAGCGCTGGATCGATGCAGGCGTCTCGCTGATCGTGACCACCGGGGGCACCGGATTCGGCCCACGCGACCACACGCCGGAGGCGACGCGTCGCGTGATCGAGCGCGACGCGCCGGGGCTGGCCGAGCTGATGCGCGCCGAAGGTCTGCGCAAGACGCCGATGGCGGCGCTCTCGCGAGGGATCTGCGGGATCGCTGGGCGGACGCTGATCGTCAATCTGCCCGGATCCGAGCGAGCAGTGCGCGAGAATCTCGATGCGCTGGCGCCGGTCCTGCCGCACGCCCTGCAGTTGATCGGCGGCGACACTGAGCACTAGTCGCTAAGCGCGGGCTGCGCACACGCCTACACTGATTTACATGGCCCAACGAACGATTGCCCGCAATGTCGCCGAGGCGCGCCGCCGCTCGAACGCCGAGTCCGGCGCGGTGCGCAAGGACTGGGGCGGCCGCCTGCCGATCGCGCTGGTCTACCCCAACAGCTATTACCTGGGCATGTCGAACCTGGGGCTGCAGACGATTTACGGACTGCTCAACCGGCGCCAGGATGTGGTCTGCGAACGCGCCTTCTACGACCCGCCGCACAAGTCAGAACGCGGCGATGATCCGGCCCTCGGTCCGGTGACGATCGAGTCGCAACGGCCGCTGGCGGACTTTCCCGTCGTCGCCTACACGCTGACCTACGAGATTGACTACTACCACGTGGTCCGCTCGCTGCAGGCAGCGCGCATCGAGCCATTGAGCATCAACCGCGACGACGGCGACCCGCTGATCATCGCCGGCGGCGCCGCGGTGATCACCAATCCGCTGCCGCTGGCCGACTGCTTCGATGCCTTCGTGTTCGGCGAAGCCGAGCCGATCCTTGAGCAACTCGTCGACACGCTGGACGAGCACGCCTATAGCCCCCGTGCCGATCAGCTCGACGCGCTCGCGAGGATTCCCGGCGTGTTCGTCCCTGCGCGAGGCGCAGGCGACGGCGTCGAGCGCCAATGGGTGCGCGACATTTCGACCACCGAGGCGATGTCGCTGGTCCTGACCGACGAAACCGAGTTCAATCAGATGACGCTGATCGAAGCAGCACGCGGTTGCGGTCGCGGCTGCCGGTTCTGCATCGCCGGCTACGTCTTCCGGCCGCCCCGGTACCGGCCGCTGGAGTCGTTGCTCAACCAGGTCGAAACCGGGCTCAAGCGCAGTGAGCGCGTGGGGTTGCTGGGCGCGGCGGTCGCCGATCATCCGCAGCTCGCCGAACTCGCCGTCGAGGCCGACCGCATGGGCGGGCGCGTCTCGGTTTCGTCGCTCCGGGTCGACAATCTCGCCCCCGAACTGCTGGATGTGTTGTCACGAGGCGGCACACGCACCGTGACGCTGGCGCCCGAGGCCGGCTCCGAGCGGATGCGGCAGCGGATCAACAAGGCGGTCTCGGAAGACCACATCATCGACGCCGCCGACAAGGTCGGCGCGGCGGCGATGAACCGGCTCAAGCTCTACTTCATGATCGGTCTGCCCGACGAAGAGGATGAGGATGTCGAAGAGATGGCCAGGCTCGGCCTCGCGATCAAGGAACGGCTCGACGCGCACGGTCACGGGACTGAACTGGTGATGTCGGTTGGACCGTTGGTACCCAAGCCGGCGACGGCATACCAGGAGTTGGTCCAGTCCGACGCCGGGCTGGTCAAGCACCGCCAACAGATTCTCCAGTCCTCGTTCCGCAAGACCGGCATCCGCCTGCGCGGCGACAGTCCGACCTGGGCGCGGATCGACGACATCTGCTCCCGCTCCGACCAGCGACTGGCCCACGCGATCCTGGAGATGAACGCGCCGTCTGCGCGCGAGTGGATGCGCGCCGCCAACCTGTGGGGACTGGACGGACCGCTGCCCTGGGGCAGCGGACCCGGTCCCTGGTCGGCGGTCGAGACCGGCATTACGGCGCGATTCTTCGAACGCGAGCTCTCCAAGCACCAGCGGGAGAAGGCGACCATCGCCTGCCCGCCGCCCGAGATCGGCTGCAACATGTGCGGCGTCTGCGGCGGCAACGAGATTCCCTCCTACTCGCCCAACCTCGTGCCGCTCGAAGCCGTCGCCGGAGGCTGACGTGTCGATTGCGAGCAACCTCGATCGCGTCAACCAGCAGATCGCCGACGCCTGCGCCCGCGCCGGCCGCGACCCGTCAACTGTCAGTCTGATCGCGGTCTCCAAGACATTTCCCGTCTCGGCGATCGCCGAGGCCGCCGCTTGTGGTCACCGGCAGTTTGGTGAGAACCGGGTACAGGAAGCGCTGGCCAAGATCGAGCAGTTGCCCTCGTACGGCATCGAGGTCAAGGAGGACATCGACCTGCACCTGATCGGGCACTTGCAGCGCAACAAGGCGAGACACGCTGGCCAGTTCGCATCTGTGCAATCGGTCGACAGCGTGCGACTCGCCGAAGCGATTTCGCGACGCCTGGAGCGTGAGCTGACGATCCTGCTTGAGGTCAACGTCGGCGAAGAACTGAGCAAGGAAGGCTTCGCCGTCTGCGACATCGAGGAGGCGTTCGAGCAAATCTCCAACCTGCCGAACCTCCGGGTGGACGGCCTGATGACCGTCGCTCCTGAAGTCACCGATCCGGAGCAGGTACGGCCGGTTTTTCAGGCGCTGCGCGGACTGGCGGAACGGCTGTCGCTCTCTGAACTGAGCATGGGCATGACCAACGACTACGCAGTCGCGATCGAGGAAGGCTCGACGATGGTCCGCATCGGCCGAGCCATCTTCGGCGAGCGTCCCAGCGCACCAGGTGGAGGCCTGCGATGACCAGGATCGCCGTGATTGGCGGCGGCACTATGGGCGCCACGTTCATCCGCGCCGTTACCGACGCCGGGCTGGTCGCAGCGGCCGACCTGACGGTCTGCGAAATCGTGGCCGAGCGGCGCGAGTGGCTGACCCAGGAGTTCGACGGCCTCAGCGTGACCGCAGCGCAGAGCGAGGCCGTCGACGGCAGCGACGCGGTCTACCTCTCGGTCAAGCCGCAGGATTTGGGTTCGCTCAGCGACGCTTCGGGGACCGACTCGCGTCTGCTGATCTCGATCCTCGCCGGGTCCACAATCGCCGAAGTGCAGCGCTCGACCGGCGCGCGCCGGATCGTGCGGGCAATGCCGAACACGCCGGCGCAGATCGGACGCGGATTCACCGCCTGGACGGCGACCGAGAGCGTGACCGCGGACGACCGCCGCCTGGTCGGCTCGCTGTTGGACACGATGGGCGAACAGCTCTACGTACCGGACGAGTCGACGATCGACAAGATCACCGCGGTTTCGGGCAGCGGTCCGGCCTACGTCTTCCTGATCATCGAGGCGATGATTAACGCGGCGGTCCAGGTCGGCCTGCGACCGGACGACGCGCGCCGGATGGTGCTGCAGACCGTGATCGGCTCCGCCGAGTTCGCCGCCCAGTCGGGGCAACATCCGGCGGCGCTCAGAGATATGGTGACCTCACCCGGCGGCACGACCGCGGCCGGATTGCGGGTGCTGGAACAGCGAGCGGTGCGGGCCGCGCTGATCGACGCCGTTGCGGCAGCGCACCAGCGAGCGGAAGAACTGGGTTCATCATGAGCGAAGTGCTGGTCGTCATCGGCATCGCCATCAACATCTATTCGTTCATCCTGCTCGCGCGCGTGCTGATGAGCTGGATCCCGATGTTCACCAACCGCCCGCTCGATCCCTACAACCCGTTAGTCAAGTTTCTGCTCGACGTGACCGAACCGGTGCTCGCGCCGCTGCGGCGCTACCTGGTGATCGGGATGATCGACCTCTCGCCGCTGGCCGCGCTGATCCTGCTGCAGGTGATCGGCAGCGCCGTCCTCAACAGCGCCTGATCGTCACCCCGACGCTTTCTAGAACGTTTGCTTGACATTGCCCATTGCGGCAGCTAGCGTGCGCAGCACAGACGTTCGCACACATCTAGCCAGCGCCGCGAACGATCTGGAAGGAGCGCATATTATGACGAGTACGACGACCGTTGACCGCGATGCCCCGCTCGCACTGGGAACCGACACGCAGGAGCCCGCACAGGAGCCATTGTCCATGACCACTGCCAACGAACCGCCGCCCGCCGTCGAAGACCTGTTGGGAGACATGGAGCGCCGTTTCGGCGAGGGCGCCTTGATGCGCCTCGGCGACGCCGGCTCGCGCCTCAACGTGGACGGCATTCCGACCGGCGCGTTGTCGCTCGACGTCGCGCTGGGCATCGGCGGACTGCCGCGCGGACGAATCGTGGAGATCTACGGTCCCGAGTCGGCCGGCAAATCAACGGTCGCGCAACATGTGATTGCCGAGGCGCAGCGGCTGGGCGGCCAGGCCGCCTACATCGATGTCGAGCATGCGCTCGACCCTGAGTTCGCCGGCCGACTGGGCATCGACACCTCGCAGCTCCTGATCGCACAGCCCGACACCGGCGAGCAGGCCCTGGAAATCGCCGAAGCGCTGGTGCGCAGCAACGCGATTGACGTGGTGGTCGTCGACTCTGTCGCCGCACTCGTCCCGCGAGCCGAGATCGAGGGCGAGATGGGCGACGTGCAGGTGGGCCTCCAGGCGCGGCTGATGTCGCAAGCGCTGCGCAAACTCACGGGCGTCGTCTCGCGCTCCAAGACCGTGCTGATTTTCATCAACCAGCTCCGCGAGAAGGTGGGAATCGTCTTCGGCAATCCCGAGACCACGCCCGGCGGCCGCGCGCTCAAGTTCTACTCCTCGGTCCGCATCGAGTTGCGCCGCGCCGAAACGCTCAAGGACGGGCAGATGGTGATCGGCTCGCGGGTCAAGGCCAAGGTGGTCAAAAACAAGGTCGCGCCGCCGTTCCGCACGGCCGAGTTCGACCTGATGTTCACCGCCGAGGAATACGGCATTTCGAAGACCGGCTGCCTGATCGACCTCGGTGCGGAGGCAGCTCCCGGCTCACCGACCGGCACGCCTACGGTGATCAAGAAGCAGGGTTCGTTCTACTCGTACGGCGAAATCCGGCTGGGACAGGGCCGCGAGCGGACCAAGGCATTCCTGCGCGAGCACGCGGACGTCGCCCTCGAGATCGAGGAGCGGATCCGGGACGAGCGCGGCTTGCCCGGAGCGGCAAGCTTGATTCCCGAAGCAGGCGCGGGCAGCGCCGAGCCGATCGCCAAGCCTCCGCCCAAGAAAAAGGCGCGGGCGCGGGCGAGCTAGCCGACCGAGCGGCACATCACGACTTCCTCGGGGGTTGAGCCATGACCGCCGTCACTTCCGTGCGAGCCAGTGGGGCGATGTCCGTCGTTGAGTTCGACGACGGGACATCGTTCCGCTGCACGCGGGACTTTGCGCGTCGGTCGCAGCTCAGCCGCGGCCAGGAGATTGACGACGTGTTCGTGGCGCGACTGCAGGAGTCGGCCTCCGATGACCTGGCGCTCGCCGAGGCGCAGCGACTGAACCAACGCCGGCGATACAGCCGCAACGAGATATCGCACCGATTGCGCGAAGCCCAGATCGCGTCCGCTGCCGTTGAGCGCGCATTGGAAGAGCTCGAACGGCGCGGCGAACTCAACGATCGTGACGTGGCACTTCGGCTTGCAAGCAAGGGTCTGCGTCAACTGCTGACACGCGACTCCACGCTGACCGAGCGCGAGTTTCAGATCGTGCAGGCGCGTCGCCTGATGATGCGCGGCTTCGGGGCGGGCGCGGCGTCCGACGCCTGCCGACGCGCCTGGCAGGATGCCTGCCCAGACACTTCGCAGGAAGTGCGTTAGCGGCGACTGGCGCCGAATTGTTCGCGGTCGTAGACTGAGTATGTCTAGCCAACCTGCCGCAACAGCCGACCACCAGTCGGACGGAGCGGCGCCGAGTACGCAACTGAGATCACCGCCAACGGCATGACAATGCCAATTCAACTGAGTCGAGGACACTATGTGGGGAGCCCTGATGCGGCTCCTGCGCGGCGGGCCCGATCCGCGGATCGAGGCCTCCATGGAAGCCGAACGCATCCTTCAACAGGCCCGAGAACGGGCCGATCGCGAGGCGGGTGAGCGGCGACAACAGGCGCAGGAGCAAGCCAGAACCGAGCGCGACGAAATCCTGGCCGACGTGCGCGGCGCGCGCGACGACCTGCAGCGAGCAGTTGACCGACTGGACCGACGCGAGTCGTCGCTGGATGATCGCGCCCGCTCGCTGGAAGAGCGGGACGACAAGCTGAATCAGGACCGTCAGCGCCTGGATGACCGAAGCGCTCAACTCGATGAGCGCGAGGCGGAGCACGACCGGCGTCTCGAGGAGATCTCCAGCTTCACGCGCGACGAAGCTCGCGCAGTGCTCTTCGAACAGGTCGAGCAGGAGATCTCGGACGAAGCGGGCCGCATGGTGCGCGAAGCCGAGCAGAAGGCCAAGGACGACGCCGACGCACGAGCGCGCAAGATCGTGGCCACCGCGATCCAGCGCGTCGCCTCCGAGGTTACGACCGAATCGACCGTCTCAATCGTGCAGATTCCATCGGATGAGATGAAGGGCCGGATCATCGGGCGCGAGGGACGCAACATCCGCGCCCTCGAGTCGGCGCTCGGCTGCGACCTGATCATCGACGACACCCCGGATGTCGTGACCGTCTCCGGCTTCGACCCGGTGCGCCGCGAGATTGGCCGGCTGTCGCTCAGCCGACTGGTCGCCGACGGACGGATTCATCCCACGCGGATCGAGGAAACCGTCGCCAAGGCCCAGCGCGACGTCGAGCGGATCATCCGCGAGTCGGGCGACGAGGCCGCGATCGAGGCGCATTGCAGCGGTCTCCCGCGCGAGATGCTCGAAATCTTTGGACGACTGCGCTTCCGCACCAGCTACGGCCAGAACCAGTTACGTCACGCAGTCGAGACCGCGCACATCGGCGCGATGATCGCGCAGGAGCTGCACGCCGACGTCGAAATCACGCGGCGCGGTTCGCTGCTGCACGACGTGGGCAAGGCCATCGACCACGAGGTCGAGGGCACCCATGCGATCATCGGCGGCGACCTCGCCCGCCGGTTCAAGATGTCGGAAGAAATCGCCCACTGCATCGAGGCGCACCACGACGAAGTGGAGTTGCGCACGGTCGAAGCGATCATCGTGCAGATGGCCGACGCGATCTCCGGCGGTCGGCCCGGCGCTCGGCGCGAGTCGGTGGAGCGCTACATCGAGCGCCTGCGCGCGCTGGAGGACATCGCCACATCATTCGAGGGCGTCGGTCAGGCGTATGCGATCCAGGCCGGCCGCGAAGTGCGCGTCGTGGTCGACCCGCGCGAGGTCGACGATCTCGGCGCCATGAGGCTGGCGCGGGACATCTCGAAGCAGATCGAAGAGTCGTTGCAGTATCCCGGCCAGATTCGCGTCACCGTCCTGCGCGAGACCCGCGCTGCGGAGTACGCGCGCTAGCCGACGAGGGCCGCATGGCCAGGCTCGACCTGCACTTGCACAGCACTTGTTCGGACGGCCGCCACGCGCCGGCGTGGGTCATCCGGCAGGCCGCCGCACACGGCGCTGAGCTGGTCGCGCTGTCCGACCACGACACACTCGCCGGCGTCGAGGAAGCGCGCGAGGCAGGCGAGGCGCTGGGCGTCACCGTCGTCGCCGCCGTGGAGATCAGTGTCATTCACGAGCCACTTGGAGAGCTGCACGTGCTTGGCTATCTGCCGGCGCGAGACGAGCTCGACGATTTGGAACTGAAGCTCGCGGAGTACCGAGACGAGCGCCTGGGCCGCGCTCGGCGCACGCTCAATCTGCTCCGGGACCTTGGCGCGCCAATCGAAGAAGACGCGGTCATGCGTCACGCAGACGGCGGCGTGATCGGCCGTCCCCACATCGCCCGGGCGCTCGTCGACGCGGGCCATGTCGAGTCCGTCCAGGAGGCGTTCGACCGCTACCTGCACAACGGCGGGCCCGCGTTCGTCCAACGCTCGGTGTTGAGCATGGAGGAGTCGATCGAGCTGATTCACGACAGCGGCGGTTTCGCCTCGCTCGCTCATCCGACACGGTACCGCGAGACCGAAACCTCCATCGAGTCCTTTGCGGCCGCCGGCGGCGACGCAATCGAGATCTACTACCGCAACGACCCGCCCGACGTCATCGCAAACGGCGAGCGGCTGGCGAACCGGCTTGGTCTCGCGGCGACCGGAGGTTCCGACTTCCATGGCATCCACCCCGACGAGATGCCGCCCGCGACGGTTCCGATACCCGACTATGCCGCCCACCGACTGATCGACCTGATGAAGGACCTCGCCTCATGACCGAATCGCCGGATCCGCAGTTGCCGCTCGATGTCCGCGCCATTCAGCGGATCATCCCGCACCGATACCCGATTCTATTAGTGGACCGGATTGTCGAGCTCGAGCCGGGCAAGCGCGCCGTGGGATTGAAAAACGTATCGACTAACGAGTGGTTCTTCGAAGGCCATTTCCCCGACAATCCGATCATGCCAGGTGTGCTGATCATCGAAGCGTTGGCGCAGACCGGCGCGGTGGCCGCGCTCTCAGCGGAGGAGTTCAAGGGCAAGCTCGGGCTGTTCGCCGGCATCGACGGAGTGCGCTTCCGCCGCCAGGTCGTACCCGGCGATCAGCTACGCCTCGAAGTCGAGATGGAGCGCCTGCGCCGGGGAATCGGCCGGGCGGCGGCGACGGCAACAGTAGACGGAGAGACGGCGGCCGAAGGTCGGTTGACATTCGCCCTGGTGGACCCTCCGAACGGCGGGTAACGCCGCGAGCGAGAAGATGCGTTACAGCGTGATCGCCGCCCACAGACCCAGCACGAGCCCGACGCTGGCTACCGTCGTGATCGCGACCCAGCGCAGGTCGCCGCGGACGTAGTGGAAGTCGTGCATCGCGGCGGCGGCTCGCGCCCGGCGGTCGCGGCGCTCGTGCGCGCCGGATGCGCCGCCTCGAGGTCCGCCCGCCTGCGTTGCTCCGCCAATCCGGGCCGGTTGCTGGACATTGCCGCTCAACGATGCGCCCGCAGGCGCCTGGGCCGCACCCGCCTGGGCGGTCGGCAACCGATCCTCCCGCGCCCGTCGCCCTCGCCTGCCCTGTGGCCGCGCCGCTTGCTGGGACCGGTTCGACCCGCCTCTGCCTCTTCGTGATCCGCGTGCCATCTGCATCCTCCGACGCTTGCCATTTACGCTACGTTGTGTTGCCGTACTCCGCCAGTCGGCGTAAGCTAATCCCTACGGCCCCGTGGTGTAGCGGCCTAACACGCCACCCTGTCAAGGTGGAGACCGGCGGTTCGAATCCGCTCGGGGTCGCCACCTGCTCCTTGCCCCCTGGTTCCCTTACCACGTATCGACGTACGGGCGTTTCTTGCCCGCGCGATGTGGCGTGGGCGGCAGTCGCTTAATCCCGTTGACGATCCAGGTGCGCGTCTCGGCCGGATCGATCACGTCGTCGAGACCGCCGCCGGCGGCTGCGTTGACGGCCTTGGCGTTGTTGTAGGCGCGATTGACCATCTTCTCGTAGGTCTCGATCCGTTCCTCCGAGTCGTCGATCGCGATCAGCTCCTTGCGATAGCCGAGCTTGACCGAGCCCTCGATATTCATCCCCGCGAACTCCGCCGTTGGCCAGGCAACGGTGAAGAAGCCGACCAGCGCGCTCGCGCCGCACATCGCCTGGACGCCCAGGCCGTAGGCCTTGCGCACGACGACCCCGAACAGCGGCACGCTGAGGTTGGCGCCGGTGTTGAACATCCGCGCGCAGTGGCGGACCAGCGCCGTCGCCTCGACATCGGGTCCGACCATCATCCCCGGGCAATC
>JAPPBK010000305.1 GCA_026705105.1 Chloroflexota bacterium
GATATCTGTTGTAACACGTCCCAGGAGGTGGCCGATATCTGGCGGGCGAAGCGGGATGGAAATAGTTGCCTATGCGGTGCTCGACTATGTGGCGCTGACGGAAGTCCGGGGCGGGACCGTCACTATCAGCCGCCTTACGCACGAGTCCGGGGCCCCGGGCAAGGTCTTCAAGCTCACCGAATCGGAGATGGTTGACGCGCTCAAGCCTTCCCTAAGCGACGAGAAGGCACTCGGGCTGTCGACCCTCACGGGCGCCCTTCAGCTCGCCTGGCAGGAAGACCCAGCACTGATCGCCACCAGGATCCTCGACCGCTACTACGAGCCCGAACAGCAGCGGGCAGCCGAACTGTGTGCTGGCTCTGAAGGCGACAGGCCCGTACAGCACGAGCAGCTTGAAGACGCCATCGAGCAACCCTCTCGAAGCGATGAGGCCGGTTCCGAGTTTCTCGTAGGGGCAGCCTGATGCCGAAGTTGGCAGACAGCATTGCTGTGCGGGCGCGGTTCGCTCGCTCCGCAAGCCTTGAGCGCGATCTGGCCCGGTCCGAGCCGCTTGACGGCTACGTCGTCACGGCCCGTGCCCTCGACGCGCTCGAGCGGATAGCCGAGACGGCCGCAACGGGCACCGCCGGAGGCGCCTGGTCGCTAACCGGCCCTTACGGCTCAGGCAAGTCGTCCCTAGCCCTGCTGCTCGATGCGGCGTTCGGTGATGACTCGGACGCTCGTGGAACGGCGCTGAGGCTCATCGACCATGCCTCGGCTGAAGTCGGGGAGTTGATCCGCACCGCTCATCGGCGACACGGCACCGGGTCCTGCGGATTCCATCGTGGACTGGTCACCGCCGGGCGTGAACCCCTCAACCACACTGTCCTGGGGGCGCTGTATTCTGCGGTGCTGCGCAGCTACGGAGAGATCCCGTCGCGCAAGGGGTTTCGGGCCTCTGCAACGCTCAAGGGAGCCCTAAAGGACGCTGAGGCCGACGATCCCAGGCGAAGCCCTTCCCCGTCGGCACTCGTAGACATAGCCCGCTGCCTTGCCGAAGAAATGCCGCTGCTGATTGTGATCGACGAGTTCGGCAAGAACCTAGAAGCCATACGCGACGGAGGCGACGCCGACCCGTACCTGCTACAGCAACTCGCAGAGGCAGGCCAGGGCTCCGGCTTGCCGATTCTTGTGCTCACCCTTCAGCACCTGTCGTTTGAGGACCACTTGACCGGAGCCAGCACAATCCAACGTCGCGAGTGGGCCAAGGTGCAAGGCCGCTTCGAGGACATCGCATTTGTTGAATCGGCTAGCCAGACACGCGCCCTCATCGGCAGCGTCTTCGATGTCCACGACGACCTGCTCTCAGCGCGGATCAATCGCTGGGCCGCCGCTCAGGCCAAGTCCATGCGGCAACTGGGTATCGCCGATCTCGCCGAACCGTCGACAGTCGCGTCGTGCTACCCCCTGCACCCTCTCGCCGCGCTCGTTCTGCCTGAGCTGTGCAGCCGGCACGGCCAGCACGAGCGCACGCTGTTCTCGTTCCTCGCGGGTCATCACGCGGCAAGCGCCGCTTCGTTCCTCGCCGATACTGACCTGCCGGTACAAGGATCCTTGCCGACGGTGGGCCTCGATGCTGTCTACGACTACTTCGTGGGCGGCAGCGCTCTCCAGATTGAGTCGGCCGGTTTGTCAGGAAGGTGGACCGAGATTGCGACTCGCCTGCGGGACGCACACGGACTCACCCCGAAGCAGGCACGGCTCACCAAGGCCGTCGCCTTGCTGAACCTCGTCTCGACGACCGGCACAGTCAGGGCATCGCGATCAATACTGGCCCTCACTGGCTTCGGCACCAAAGACACTCTCGCGGAGCTGGAGAAGGCTGGCATTGTCACCTATCGGGACTACGCGGATGAGTACCGGATCTGGCAGGGAACCGATGTCGACATCAACCTGCTGCTCGACGCCGCCCGACAACGCGTCAACAAGCAGCCCCTAGTCGAGATTCTCAACATGATCGACCAGCCTCAGCCGATGGTCGCGGCGAGGCACAGCGCGAAACATGATGTGCTGCGGGTCTTCAAGAGGCGCTACGCCGATTCCGCCGAGCATGTAGAACCCCTTGACGCCTTCTCTCG
>JAPPBK010000243.1 GCA_026705105.1 Chloroflexota bacterium
AGGCGCCAGGTTGTGGCCCTGGTATTCGTGGGTTCGAATCCCACCGTCCACCCCACTCCCACTCGTCGTTCCGGCGCAGCCGGGAACCCGGCCGAATGAGCGGATGCAATCTGCCATGACACGTCTTTCGCTCATGCTCGTGCTGCCCGTCCTCATGGTCGCCGGACTCGCGGCCGCCTGCCAGAACAGCGACGACGAAGAACGCCTGGCCGCCCAGCGCCTGTTCCGCAGCTACCTGTTGCAGTCGGACCGAACCGCGATCTCCGATGTCCGCGTGCAGGGCATGGTCGACGAACTGCCGCCCAGCTTCCCCGAGCACGAGCAGCTCGACCTGCTCGGCTCCGCCTTCACCGACACCGAGACCCGGCGCGAACTGATCATCGGCTGGCAGTCCGACGACGAACACGCCGATGATCTGTTCAGCTGGTACCGCTCGCGGCTGGACACCGATCCCTGGCGGGTCACCGCCGATCCGCAGCGCGCCGGGGTCGATTTCATCACCTTCCGCGACGCCGACAATCCCGCCTTCCGCGGCGAACTGCGCATCTCCCAGGAAGGCGACCGGGCGATTGTCGTGCTGATCGCAGTCGAGACGCTCACGGTCGACGACGGCGGGGCGTAACCCTCTCGCCTGCGCGGAGCCCCCCTCTGCCTTCGGCATCTCCCCCCGCGAGAGCGGGGGGAGAGGGGATCGATGATGCTCGCTACGGTTGACTCAGGGTCCCATCGCGCGTGGCACGCAGCCAGAAGACTGGGAACTCCCAGTGGCCGGGCTTCCAGGCTCGAGCCAGCCTGGGCCAGATGGGCTCCCAGACTCCGCCGTCTTCCGGATTCCACTGCCAAAGCGTGCCAATGATCCCGGGCGATGTGTCGCTCAAGCGTTGCAGTACGTCGAAGGCTTCCACGCGACCGCCGAGCCAGGCGACGCTGTTGAATCCGGCCCGCAGCACTATCGCCTCGGGATCCGAGATCGTCCCGCCGGCGGGCACAAAGAAGTCGCGCGGCGGACGTCCCGACAGGCGGACGTGCAACACATCGCCGGTGCGTACCCGGAACTCTGAGGTCGAGGCCAGGCTCGGAACCTTCGGGAACCAACCATCCCACCGGCTCAAGGCGGCGTCCCATCGCCAGACGGCGTCGACCCAGCGCGCGATCGGTTCGAGTCCTTCGCCAACCGGCATCTCGGGACCAGTCCAGGCGAAACGCACGACGCCCGCGCTCAATCTCACCCGCTGAGCGGGCAGGAAGACATCGGAGAATTCCGAGGTCGCCCCCGGTCCGGTCACCGCGAGCGCGCGAATCGGCGCGCGAGCCACTTCCAGGGTGCGCGCCAACCAGGTGCCCCGCCCGCCGACGCGCCCGCTGCGGGCGATTGGATCCCAGTCATTGTTCCTCCAGACATAAATCTCAACATACGAACCTGGTGTGGCGACTCCGCTGAACTCGCTTTTGAACACGCCCGTCGAGATCCGGTCCACGACGTGCTCATCGATCCGCGGCCGGTTGAGCAAGTCGTTTGGTCCGCGATCACGGTCTCGCGCATCGTTTTCCGTCACGCCGTCGGCGTCGAGATCGATGTCGATCCCGTTCCAGCCGTATCGGTTCCGAGTCAAGTTGTTGTCCTGGGACTCATGTCCTACGACCGAGATCGCGGCACTCGAAACTTCGTCCAGATGGTTCTGCCGCACGGTTGCACGGCTGGCCCCGTCCTGGAGCCGAATACCCCAGGACATTGCATCATCGCTGTCGAACGTGACACGCATGGCCGCTCCGGCACCGACGGCGTTGGAGAAGATCGTGACTTCCTCGGCTCCCGCGATCCGTATGCCATATGTGGCGCCGCAGACGTGGTTGCCGAGCTGATCGTCGTCTCCACCCAGGTTGACGTTTACCCCGCCGCGTACATCGATCGCCGCCTCAGTCAGACCATCTCGCGCCCCGGCGATCACGTTCCGCGTCAGACTGACCTGGGTCGTGCCCTCGCCGTCGATCACGATGCCGAAGTCGCCCGCCGAGACGTAGTTGTTCACTATCTGGATTTCGGCTGCGCCCGCGATCACCGAGATTCCGCGTTCGTCGTTCGGCATGATCTGAGCATTCGGCAGATCATCCACTG
>JAPPBK010000212.1 GCA_026705105.1 Chloroflexota bacterium
CTGACCCATGATCCGCTGCTGGTGGAAGGTGTGAGTCAGGGCTGCGGGCAGCGGCAGGTCAAGCCCCTTGTAGGCGGACTCCTTCGAGGCCCGCACCGAGATCGGGGCGCAGAGCAGGATTTCGCTGGCCCAGCGGCGAGCCGTGTCCATCAGCTCGTCGGCCGGCACTACCTCGTTGACCAGACCCCAGCGGTGCGCCTCCGGCGCGGGGATATGGTTGCCGGTCAACATGAAGCCCATCGCGATCTTGAGCGGGATGTGGCGCGGCAGTCGGTGGACGCCGCCGGCGCCGGCCATCAGACCCACGCGCGGCTCAGGCAGACCCAGACGCGCGTGGTCGGCGGCGATGATGATGTCGCAGGCCATTGCCATCTCGCAGCCGCCGCCAAGTGCGAACCCGTTGACCGCCGCGATCATCGGCTTGGCGCACTCCCAGTCGGCAGTGATCCCGCCGAATCCGCCGCGCACCGGCGCGAACGACGGCCGCTCATTGGCAGGCACCCGCGACATCTCGGCGGTGTACTTGAGGTCATTGCCGGCCGAGAACGCGCGCTCGCCCGCGCCGGTCAGAATCGCGACCCAGGCAGAGTCGTCATTGGCAAAGGTGTTCCAGGCGTCGGACAGCTCTTCGGTCGTCGGCGGATGGATGGAGTTCATCCGCTCCGGTCGGTTGATCGTGATCGTGACGATGTTCTCGTCCTGCTCGTACTTGATGAACTCGTAGTCGGTCATGGCGATCCCCTGTCTGGTGTGAGTTTGCTCAGTCTCGTGTTGCGGTCGCGCGGGCTAGTGCTGGACGCAGGTCCCGCCGTCCACATTGTAGGACTGGCCTGTGATCCACTCGCCCTCGCGCGCGCAGAGGAACGCGGTGATGAAGGCGATGTCCTCGCCCTCGCCCGCGCGACCCATCGGAATCCGGGTGTCGATCGCGCGCTGCCAGAACTCGCCGCGACCCATGTCGTCCATTCGCGAGGTGTCGATGATGCCCGGACAGATCGCGTTGACGCGCACGCCGTGCTGCCCAATCTCCTGAGCCATGCATGCCGTCAACGCCTGCAACCCCGCCTTCGACGATGCGTAGGCAGCCGTGTTCGGACCCAGCATCTTCCCGGCAATGGACGAAATGTTGATGATCGCGCCGCCTTCGCCCCGCTCAATCAGCTTGCGCCCGAAGACCTGCGACATATAGAAGACGCCGTTGAGATTGACATCGAGCACCAGCCGCCAGAGATCGGGGTCGAGGTCGATCACCGGGACGCGGTCGGTGCCGCGCGCGGCGCCGGCGTTGTTGATCACGAAATCGACGCGGCCGAACTCCGACAACGTCGTCTCTAGCAGCTCCTCGACCGCTCCATAGTCGGCCACGTCCGAGACCAGCGGCAGGGCCCGCCGACCCTCCGCCCGCACTTCGTCGGCGACCGAGTCGATGTCGCGCCAGCCGGCGGCCTTCTCGTCGTCGGGATAGTCCTCCGGGGCGCGGCCGGTGCCGGTCAGGACCACATCGCAGCCCTGCCGCGCCAGTTCCACCGCGATCGGCCTGCCGATGCTGCGCATCCGGCCCGCGCCGGTCACGACCGCCACCTTGTCTTCAAGTCCGCTCAATTGCATGACTGCTCCTGTTCCGCCGTGTCTTCGCGGCGAGGCTAGCAGCCGACTTACTTGTCTTCGTCCTCAACCTCGTCTTCGTCGTCAAGCGCTGCATCGTCCTCGTAGAACTCTTCCGACTCGGCCAGATCTCTGATGTCGTCCAGGATCTGTTCCAGATGCGGGCCGTTGCCGGCGCCGCGAATCATCCGCAACAGCGGCCCCAACAGGCCGGAGAACTCCAGCTCCGCCTCCGCGCGAGTGAAACCGCCGCCCGCCCGCTCGAATCGAAAGTCGTAGCGAGCGCCGGTCAGCGCGGTCGACCAGCCAATCGCATAGTGCCGGGGCGATTCGCTAACCAGCTCCTTGAACGCTCCCTCCGTGATCGCCCGCTCCAACACCTCCAACGAGGCCTCGAAGGCATCAATCGGGTCCGCTTCGATCTCCACATCACGGATGGTCATTCTCAATCCTGCTCCGCGGTATCAAGAATCTCGCGCCAAGTACGTCCTGACGAGTTCTTCCAGACT
>JAPPBK010000128.1 GCA_026705105.1 Chloroflexota bacterium
CCCTGACTTCCTTATGTCCCTCACGATTGAGCTGCTCCACGACCCGGCCGCCAACGACCTGCGGCTGACGCAACTCGCCGCCGAACGCTCGTCTCCCCTCGATCGGCTCAACATCCTCTATGGTTCCGGCCTGCAACGACTCGCCGCCCAGCGCATGTTGACCGAGGCCGCCGGCGGTGGTCTCGCCGCCGTCTACGGCTTCACGCCCGTTGACCTGGCCGACGCCGCAGCACGTCTCGGCAGCCCGCCGGAGCGTCTCGCCTGGCCGCCCGGGGCCGACCTCACGGTGCTCCGGCGCATGCTCGACTCGCTCAATCTTGACCGCCTCGATCCACACGCTCCGGGTCTCGCCCCGGCGCTGCTGCGCACGCTCACCGATCTGCGTGAGGCGGCGCTCTCGCCGAACGATCTGCCGGAAGGCGACATTCGAACCGTCTTCAGCGCCTGGCGCGAGGTCGTTGCAAGTGTCGAGGATCGCTCCTCGCGTTACGAAGACGCGATCAGCCAGGCGACGCCCGATGCCGCCTACCGCGAGGCGCTCGGCGGCGCGCCGCTGATCGTCTCCGGCATCTACGACTTCACCCGCATCCAACGCTTGCTGCTTGCCCGGATCTCCGAAGCGATTGATGTCCACATGCTGCTGGTTGCGCCCGACGACGATCCACGCTCGCCGCCGCTCAGGACGCTGGAGGCGTTACGCCGCGAGACCGCAGCCCAGGTGATTCGCTCCGCAATCGCTCCTGCGCCGCGCGCGACCGAGCGCTACTTCAGCAGCGGCGATCCAACCGCCGAATCTGACGAGATTGCCGGGCGCATCCTCGGACTCGGACGCGACGGGATTGCCTTCCATCGGGTCGCGATCCTGCATCAACAGGGCGCGCCCGGCGACGAGCGGCTCGCCGCTTCCCTGGCCCGCGCCAAGATTCCGGTCTGGCGCGTCGGCGGGCAGCAGGTCGCCGCGGCGGCGCTCGGACACGCATCGCTGGCGCTGTGTCGGCTGCTGTTGGCGCCGACAACCGTCGAGCGTTCCGTCCTGCTCGATTGGCTCACGCATCGCTCGCTGTGGGAGCGTCCGCTGGGCATCGTCCGGCGGCCGGCCGCCTGGGACCGCATCGCGGTCGAGGCCGGGCTGAGCCGAGGCCTACACGCGATCCGAGACAGCCTGCAGGACCACATCGAATTGACCCGTGACGATGACGTTCGGGACCTACACCGGATCGTCACCGACCTGGCCGAGCGAAGCCGCGCGCTCGAGGCCGCCGAGTCCTGGGATCACGCGGCTGACATCCTGCTTGACACCCTCGACACGTACATCGAGGAACGTCCCGACAGCGAGGCGTTGCTCGGCGCCGTGCGTTCGACGATCAGCCAACTCGCGGCCAACGACGCCTTTGGTACCGCCTGGACGACGCAAGACGGTCTCACAGCCATCGGACGCGCGCTCGAGTCGCGGGTGGTCCGCGATCCCCGGCGAATGGTCGGCGGCGTCAACATCGGAGCTGCGACCGGTCCTGCGCGCGGCATCCGCTACGACGCGATCTTCGCGGCCGGTGTCGCCGAGCGCGTGTTCCCCGCCGCTGGCCGCCAGGACCCGCTGCTGGGCGACGACCGGCGCGCCGCGATCAACGCCCGCATCCCCGCTGCGCTCGCCTTGCAACGCGAGCGCGGCGACAGCGACCGGCACGCCTGGGCGCTCATGCGCCGCGCCGCCGTGCGACAGTTCAGCGCGAGCTGGAGCCGACGCAGCAGCGCGGTCGGCGGACCAGCCAGAGCCTCGGCGCTGATCCTCGAGGCCGCCTCCGACTCGCTGCCGGCGGAACTGCGCTACTCGGAGCAGGCACTGAGCGATGCGGGCCGCATTGAGCGCCTCACCTCCCCCGGGGTGGCCGACGCCGCAAGCCGTCTCGATCCGGCTGACGCCATCGACAGCTCCGCCTTCAAGCTCGCCATGCTCCAGCTTCCCGATGCCGACACCCGCGCGCTGCTGCCCGAACTCTGGCCGCAGGCGGAGGCGTCGCTGCACGCCCGTGTACGGCGCAGCGCGCGAGACTTTACCGAGTACGACGGGCGACTCGATCCCGAGCGGATCGAGGACTGGCGGCCACTCGAACAGTCGTGGACGCCGGCGGCGCTGGAGACCTTTGTTACTTGCCCGTATCGCTTCTACCTGCGCTACGTGATCGGCGCGCGCGGCGAGGCCGCGCCCGAACGGGCCGACCGCCGGTCCCCTCGGGGATTGCATCGGCTGGTCCGGCGCATCCTCTCGAGCTGGGTGCGCGAGTATGAGCACTTCAAGACCGACCGCACCTGGTTCGAGTACGCCGACAGCGCCAGTTATCTCAACGCCGTCGCCCGCCGCATCCTCGACTCCGACGCCGGTGCAGCCGAACTCGGACCGCCGGCCGGGGCCGGGGCGTCGCGCAATGACGTCTTGCGCATCCTCGACCTCGCGCGGCGACGGGAGGCGGCCAACGCCCGCGACGGCTGGCGGCCGCTCGAGGTCCATGCCGCTTACGACGGCGCGCCGGTGCGCGTGCAAGGCGGCCGCGCACTGAAGTTCAAGGGCATGATCGACCGCATCGATGTCCACGCCGGAGGCAGAAGTCGCGCGCTCAGCCTGTTCACGGAGCCCGACCTACCCGATGTGCGCGGCTTCGTCAACGGCTCGTCGTTTCTCTCGGTCGCCCACCTCAGCGCGCTCAGTCAACGGGGTGTCGCGATTGGGAACGCCGAGGTCGAACACCGAGCGGTCGACGCCGGCGGCGCGGTCGCCTCGCAGGTGCTTGCCGGTGAGTCATTGACGACGCGCGGCGGAAGCGCGGCGCCCAGCGACGGCGAACGCTTGCGTGGCACGTTGGCTGTGATCGCCGATCAACTCGAGGCCGCGAACTTCATACCGAACCCCGGCGCGCCGCCCCGGGAGCGTCCCAACTGCGCCCGCTGCGCGTTCGAGTCGACCTGCACACCCGACCTGGGCTTGCGCTACCAGTTCAAGGCCAGGCACGACCCCGAGCGCGTCCGCGACCTTGAATCCCTGAGGCGGCTGCGCATATGACGAACCGGGTCTTGCCCGCCGATCAGGAGGTCCGCGAACGGGTCATCAGCGAGCTTGGCACCTCGTTCTTCATCGAAGCCGGGGCGGGCTCGGGCAAGACTTCGGTCATCGTTTCGAGGTTGGTCAACCTCGTGCGCAGTGGAGTCGCCCCGTCCGAGATCGTCGCCATCACTTTCACCGAAAAGGCGGCGGGCGAGCTGCGCGACCGCATCCGCTCCGAGCTGGCCGCGGTCGGAGAACTGGCTGCCCTGCGCGATCTCGACCTCGCCCCGTTCCAGACCATTCACGCCTTCGCCGCTGCCATCCTTCGCGAGTGCGCGCTCGAGGCAGGACTCGATCCCGACTTTCGCGTGCTCGATCAACTCCAGGAGGACCTCCGCTTCGCCCAGTCATGGCGCTCCTGGTTGTGGAGCGGCGACGCGCCGCGGGATGCCTTGCAACGCTCGCTCGACCTGGGACTCTCGCTCGACGATCTGCAACTGGCCGCACAGCAGCTCTCGCGCAATCGAGACCTGGTCGGAGATGAGCTTGAGCTCGCATCCGACAACGACGCGCCGGAGGACCAACGCGCCCGAGACTTGGCCCTCGTCGAACTCACCGCCAAGGTTCGCGAGTTCATTGCCCACGACGCCGCGCGACGCCGACACGACGGCGCACTCTCCTATGACGACCTGCTGCTCGAAGCTCGGGATCTGCTGGTTCGGTCGTCCGACGCGCGGGATGCACTGCGTCGCCGCTATCGGACCATCCTGGTTGACGAGTTCCAGGACACCGACCCGCTCCAGGCCCAGATCGCGCTGCTGCTCGCCGCCGATCCCGACACCGACGACTGGATCACGGCGGTGCCAGGTCCCGGCCGGCTCGTGCTCGCCGGCGACCCGAAGCAGTCCATCTACCGTTTCCGCCGCGCCGACATCGACGTCTATGAGCAGGTGCGCGACATCTTCGAGTCCTCACCGCAATCCTGCGCCATCGCCGGCCTCACGGTCAGCTTTCGATCCAGGCCCAGGCTCTGCGCGTGGCAGAATCGAGTCCTGCCCGCCGTGCTCAAGGCGGACGCCGAGTTTCCCCGCGCCCAGGCGCGATGGTCGTCGTCCACGCCGCACCGCAGCGATCGCGGTGTCGGCGTAGCGGTCATTCCCAGCAACCGTCAGTTCGATCGTGCGCCCGAGGCGCGTGCCGCCGAATCCAGGATGATTGCCAGCCTGATCACGCACATGCATGGCGCGGCGTCAGCGCTGGGTCAGCTTCCCTCCGCCGACGCAGAGCGGGCTCCTCGGTTTCGCGATATCGCCATCCTCTTCCGCACCCGCGCGGGTGCGGACCTCTACACCGAGGCGCTCGACGCGGTCGGCATCCCGTATCACTTCGACAGCGGGCAGGGCTTCTACCAGCGGCCTGAAGTCCGAGCCATCGCTCACCTGTTGCAGGCGCTCGACGATCCGCAGGACGAGATCGCCGCCATCGCCGTGCTCAAATCAGCCTTGATCGCGGCCTCGGATCAGGAACTGTTCGAGTTGCGCGCAGCGCTCGGCGCAGCGCCGCTGCTGCTGAACCCTTCTACATTGACCGACGACTATGAAGGCCGACTGCGGGCGTCAATCACGCAGCTTGCCGCGTTGCGCGAGGAGCTGCCGCGTTTCGCCTTGCCCGAGCTTGTGGACCACGTCATCCGAGGCTCCGACCTGTTGTTTGCCCAGGCCGTCGGCGTCGACCCGCCGCAGATGCGGCAGCGCCAGGCCAACCTGCGGATGCTCGTCCAACGCGCGGCGCAGTTCGCCGACAACTACGACGACGCGCTGCGTCCCTTCGTTCGCTGGCTCAGCCAGCGAGGCGTGCGCAATCTGCCGGAGTCCGAGTCTCCAACCACCGAAGCGGACGACGATGCGGTGCGCATCCTCACCATCCATCAGGCCAAGGGGCTCGAGTTCCCCATCGTCATCCTGCCCAAGCTGCAGGACTGGACCGGCGCGGGCGTGGACTTCATCGTCGATCGCGCCAGCGAGCGGGTCGAGTTCAAGCTCGGCGACGATCGCTCGCCGTTCCGCAGCGCCGGCTATCTGGCCGCATTGCGCCGGGACCGCGCCTACGCCGATGCCGAGGCACGGCGCATGCTCTACGTGGCTGCCACCCGAGCCCGCGACTGGTTGATCCTCTCCTCATTCGCAGCCGACAGCCTTGCCGGACGCGACTCGTTTCACACCTTCCTCGAAGACGCCGCGCCGCACTGGCTGAGTCGCGACGCCGACTCCGACGTGCTCGTCGTCTCGCCACGAGCCCTGGACGCGCCGTCTCCTCCGCCGGTCGAGCGCTCGCTGCCGCCGCACGACTCACTGCTCGAAGAGTGGACGCAACGCCGCAAAGATGCGTTCAGCCCCGGCCGTCGTCGAATCGAGACGGTAACGCCATCGAGCATCGGCGACCATGCGCCTGCCGAGCCCGGAGACATCGACGACGAGCCCGCGGCGGACGGCCCAGATCGCGACTCGGTCGACCCGCTCGACTTTGGCAGCGCGGTCCACGATGCCCTGGAAGCCGCCGACTTCGACGATCCGGCCGAAACCCGCAAGCGGACAATCCGCATTTGCCGCTCGCGCCGCGTCCCCGAGGAACCGGTGCTCGCCCATGTCGAGCAGGCGATGGCGTCGCCGCTGCTTCAGCGTGCACGCGCGGCGGATATCGTGCGCCGCGAGTTGCCTGTGGCCACGATTGCCCACGACGAAGAACAGACCACGATCACCGAGGGCATCGCTGACCTCGTGTTCCGCGAGTCCGGACGCTGGGTGCTGGTCGATTACAAGTCCGACGCGAAACTGCCGCCGGAGCGGCTCGAGACCTATCGCATGCAAGTGCAGCGCTATGCCGCAATGCTCGAGGCCGCAGGCGTCAGCATCGACGAGGCGTATCTCCTCCTGACGGCGACGGGCGAGGCCGTTCCCATCTCGCCAGCTCCCGATGCTGCCTCCGACGCCGCGCTGCCGATATCGTCAGAGCCGACCGCCGATTGACTCCCGTCCCATCAGAGGAGCCGCCCATGGCCGCCAACCCGCCCACGCCTCAGCAGATCCGCGAGGAACTTGCCTTGCGCAGACAGAAGGTCGTCTCGGAGATGGGCTCGCCCGAGCGCATCGAGCGGCAGCACGCCCGAGGCCGCCTGACAATCCGCGAGCGTCTCGAGCGGCTCTTCGATCCGGGCAGCTTCCGCGAGATTGGCACCTTCGCCGTCTCCGAGGTTCCCGATGTCCGCGACCGCACGCCGGGCGACGGCAAGATCGGCGGCTGGGGCGCGATCGACGGCCGTCCCGCTGCTGCCGCCGGCGACGACGTCACCGTGCTGCACGGCTCCTCGTCGGTCGTCGGCGGCAAGCGGATGAAGCGCATCTACGAACAAGCGCTGCGCCAGGGCGTCCCCTACGTCTACTTCGGCGAAACCGGCGGCGCCCGCCTACCCGACGCGCTGGGCTCGGAGGGCTTCAGCAAGATCCCGCCCGGGCTCGAGATGGGCCGTCGCCGGCGGCGGATTCCGCTGGCGACCGCGATTGTCGGCGAATCGTTCGGCGGCTCCAGCTTCCATAGCGCCTTCTCCGACTTCACCGTCCAGGTCCGCGGCTCGGCGCTCAACGTCTCCTCGCCGCGGGTGATCGAGATCGCCACCGGTGAGAAGATCTCGCTTCAGGACCTCGGTGGAGTCGACATCCATCTCGACCTCACCGGTCAGATCGATCGCGCCGCCAAGGACGAGGACGACGCGATTGCGCAGATGAAGCAGTTCCTCTCCTACCTGCCCTCCAACTGCTGGGAGACGCCGCCGATCCGAGCGGGCTACGACCACGCCAATTCTGATCCGGCCCTTGCCGACCTCGTACCAACCCGACGCCAGCGCGCCTACGACATGCACCGCGTGATCGCGCGGATCGTCGACGACGGCGAGATGCTGGAGCTCAAGCCGCGCTTCGGCCGCTCGCTGATCACCACGCTGGCTCGGATTGGCGGACAGACGGTCGGCATCCTGGCTAGCAATCCGATGTTCAACGCCGGCGCGCTTGACCCCAACACCTGCGACAAGGCGACCCAGTTCGTCTGCATGTGCGAGGCGTTCAACATCCCCACGATCTGGCTGCAGGACGTGCCAGGCTTCATCGTCGGATCCCAGCCCGAGCACGCCCGACTGCTGCACAAGGCGATCATGTTTCTCGAAGCGCTGGCGCTGATGACGGTGCCGCGCATCACCGTGATCATGCGCAAGGCCTTCGGTCTCGCCTACTTCTCGCTCTCCGGCGCGAGCATGGACAACGCCCTCGTCACCGCCTGGCCTGGCGCAGAAATCTCCTTCATGGATCCGGGCGTCGGCGTCAACGTCGTGCACGCCCGAGACATCACCGAGGCCGCCGACCCCGACTCCGAGCGGCAGCGCCTGATCGACCAGTGGACGCTCGGCCACGAACCCTGGGGCGCGGCGGGCATTATGAATCTGGACGAGATCATCGACCCAGCCGACACCAGACGCTGGCTGCTCGAAGCCGTCCAGCGTTTCCCCGTCACCCCGCCCCGCAGAGGCGAGACCCGCGAACTCGCCAGTTGGCCGACCTGCGTCTAACCCTTCTGCGGACGAAGACTCAAGTAGGCCGACGCTCCCGCATCCGGCGCGACATCGCCGCCGAGGGCCTGGCCTGCTTGTGTCCGGTCTCCAGCTTGTTACGCACCTCGCGCAGGACTCGCGGCGCCAGCCGATCTTCGTGTAACAGGACGAACTCGATCACCGCAACCGGATCGCGGATGCCCAGCTCTCGCAGCGCCCAGCTCAACGCCTTCACGTGCAGGTCCGCCCGGTCATCGATGAACAACTCGCAGATCGCCAGCGTCCGCGCGGCGTCTCCCTTGCCCAGGTGACGCTCGTTCAGGGCGATCGTCGATACCAGTCCCGTCCGTCGCCACCAGAAGTCGGTCGAGGTCGCCCACTTCAGTACCCGCGCGTCGGAGATCTGTCCCCGCTGCCAGGCTGGACCGCTCAGTTTGCGGGCAAAGTGATCGACCGAGGCCCAGCCGTCCAGCGTCCGGCCCAGCCGCTCCAACTCACGCCAGTTCAGTAACGCGAACGCACCCTGGTGCATCCCGGCCAGGTCGAACGCGACCATCCGCGACTCGTACGCCGGCCCGTGCTCGACTCTCCGCACGCGGCCGCTGCCGCCGTGCTCCACCAGGAAGTTGCACAGCTCCAGGACATCCTCGCCCGGCGCCGACTTCAACTCCTTCGCCTCTCGACGCGCAATCTTGCGCAACTCGGGCGTCATCAGCACTACGGGAGAGTCCAGAATCTCTCGCAGCAGCGACTCTGCCCGCTCAGCGATCTCCATCGGCCGCGCTCCTTCCCGCGATTCGGCCGAAGACGCTGCCAGCCATGAGGCCCGAACCCCCGGCGTAGTTGTTGTAAAACAGCCCGCCGACCAGCTCCCCCGCTGCGTACAGCCCCGCCATCGGCCGATCTTCGGTATCCCGCACCTGTCCGCTGCGCGGATCGATCTTCAATCCGCCGAACGTGAACGTGATCCCGCAGGTCACCGCATAGCCCAGGTAGGGCGGCGAGTCGAACGGCAGCGCCCAGTTTGACTTCGCCGGCCTAACGCTGTCGTCAGTGCTCACACCGTCAAGCGTTGACGGGTTGAAGTCCTCAATCCGGTCCCACTGGATCGCATCGTTGTATTCGTCGACCGTCTCAGTCAGTAGCTGTGGATCGATGCCCAGCGCCTCGGCGAGCTCCGGAACACTGTCCGCCGTCGCCATCGTCGCCTGGCGCACGCGGTACTCGTCGCGCAGCAGTCCCACCGTGCGCTGATCAAACAACTGAAACGCGACGCGCTGCGGCTGTTCGAGAATCTCCCGACCGTACTTCGCGTACGTGTAGTTGCGGATGTCGGCGCCCTCGTCGACGAATCGCTGACCGTCGATGTTGACGATCAATCCGTAGGGATACGAGTGCTTCTGGTAGAGATCGGCGACGATCCGGTTACCCGTCGGCGGCGCGTTGAGATCCCATGCGACCGCGTGCGCGCCCGACCAGTTGCCGAACGGCTGCGCGCCTGCGACGATTGCCGCCTGGATCGCATCGCCGGTGTTGAACCTGGAGCCGCGAACCTTGGCCATGTCCCAGCCCGGTCCGAGATAGCGAGTCCGCATTTCGATGTTCGCCTCGAAGCCGCCCGCCGCAAGCACCACCGCGTCCGCCTCCAGTTGCTCCACCGAGTCCTCGGTCCACAACTCCACACCGCGAACTCGTCTGCCCTCCGTGAGCAGGCCCACGACTTTGCTGTCGTAGCGCACCACGCAGCCGGTCCGCACCGCCGCTTCGAACTCCTGGTCCGAGAGCCCCTTGCCCGCGCCCACGGCCTCGACGGTCAGACCACCATAGAAAACCAGCTTGCCCCCGACCTCGTTCGCCTGCCGACCGGTCATCAGCGTGAACTTGACGCCCCGGCCGTGCAGCCACTCCATCGTCGGCGCGGCCTCGCGCACCAGGGTCGAGGCCATACCATCGTCGATCAGTCCGTCGGTTACCCGCGCCAGGTCGTCGCGGAACATCGCTGTCGTGTAGGACCCAACGTCCACCCGCCCAATCTCCGCCTCGCTCAGGTCCGGGATGACGCGCAGGATGTCGGACATCCCTTCATAGGGGAATCGAAATCCTCCGCCGGTGAAGTAGGTGTTGCCGCCCCGCTCGCCCTCCGGCGCCTTCTCCAGCACGGTCACCTCCGCGCCGTGCTCCCGTGCGGACAAGGCCGCGCAGAGCGCCGCGTTGCCCGCGCCTACCACGATCACATGCGTCACATCAGCTCCTTGCTCGTGTGCCTGATTCGCCGGCCGATGCCGCCTGCCGGCTGTCGGAGCCATTGTGTCCGTTGCGCGGCCCACTGGTCGTCTTCTGACCCCGGAACAGCGGCACCATCCCCGAAATCTCGCCCTCGATTGCGACTCGCACGACCTTGACGCCCTCCACGGCTTTGCCCGCCGCCCGCTCCGCTACTACGCGCACGCCGCGCTGCCCGCCGAACAGAGAGAGCAGGATCGCCGGCGAGGCCACCAGCGCCGCTACGACCAATGCCGAGCGGAAGCCCTGCATCACGGCCTCGCCGCTTTCCGCAGGGACCCCGTTGTCCAGCGCAAAGCTGGCCGCCACCGACGCCATGATCGCCACACCCACCGACGTGCCGAACGCGTTGCCGAACGTCCGCGCCGTCGTCTGCGAGGCCGACGCCGTCCCCAGGTTCTCAGGAGGCACCGCCGACATGATCACCGACGTGTTCGGCGAACTGAACGTCGAGGTGCCGATCCCCAGCAGCAGCATCCGCATGGCGAATTCGACCGGCGAGGTATCGGCGGTCGTACGCGAGAGCAGGAACAGCGACAGGCAGACGATCACCATCCCGGCAGTGGTTAGTGGACGAGAGCCGAAACGGTCGGATAAGCGGCCCGAGATCGGCGACCAGAGCAACATCATCAGCGACAGCGGCATCATCATCATCGCCGTCTCAGTCGGGGAGAACCCGCGCCCTGCCTGCAGCACGATCGGCCCCAGAATGAACGTGAAACTCAGCCCGAAGAACTGCAGGATCGCGGCCAGGATGCCAAATGAGAATCCGCGTCCCTTGAACAGACCCAGGTCGACCACCGGCGAGGGTGAGCGCCGCTCGACGATGATGAACCAGACCATGAAGACGAGTCCGGCGGCAATGACGACGGTGACGAGCGTCGACGTGATGCCGAGGTCCCGGGCCCGGTTGATGCCGAAGGTCAGACAAGCCAGCATCCCGAACAGCAGGATCGCGCCGGGCACGTCCAGTCCCTTGGGACGCTGCTCGCTGGGCGCGTCGATCAACAACCGCCAGGCCAGCACCGCCGCCAGCAAACCGAACGGCACGCGCGTCCAGAAGATCGCCCGCCAGTCCAACAGGTCAATCAGCACCCCGCCGAGGATCGGTCCGGCCGCCGCGCCTGCGCCCACGGTCGAGACGATCAGTCCCAATCCAGTGCCCCGCTTGGAGGGTGGAAACGCCGCCGTGATGATCGCCGCGCCATTGGCCATCGTCATCGACGCGCCGATCGCCTGCAGCACTCGCGAGCCGACCAGTTCCTCCAGGGAACCGGAGATAGCAGATAGCAGCGTCGCCACGGTAAAGACGACGTAACCCCAGGCGTAGAGCTTCTTGCGGCCGTAGAGGTCGCCCATCCGGCCCATCGTCAACGAGAGCCCGGTGCTGACCACGATGAAAGCCAGCGCGACCCAGATCACATCGTCCAGCGGCCGCTCAAACTCGTCCTTGAGAGTCGGCAGGGCAATGTTGGTGATCGTGTTGTCCATGACACCGAGAAAGGTGCCCACGCAGACCACGATCGCGGCAACCCAGTGATAGGGGATCGGCCCCAACGAAGGACCCGTCACCAGGGGGCGGTCGTCTTGCGGCTGCGGGCTTCCGGGACCCCGAAGGGCCGAGCCGTTCCTCTGCGCCATCGCCGCCTCTTCACCGACCCGCTGGAAGCCGTTCCGCGCGCGCCGCTCGGTCAGTTTAGATGGTCGATTCGGATGGACGAACTAACTGGGCCAACCCCGTACACTCTCCCCATGACCACCGCCGACGCCCACACCCTTGACGACGAACTCTCGGCCATCGACTACTGCTACGAACAGGGCTGGACCGACGGTCTACCTGTTGTGCCGCCGGCTCGCGAGCGGGTCGAACGCTTCCTGATGGCCGCCGGTCGACCACCGGAGGAGGTCGTCGCCCGACATCCGGCGACAGGGCGCGAGTGCAACGTGCAATCGGCCGCGATCAACGCCGTCATGGCCGGCTGCCTGCCCCAGTACTTCCCCACCGTGCTGGCCGCGCTCGAAGCGATGAACGAGGACGCCTACAACTTTCACGGCTCGACCGCCAGCACCGGCGGCTCGACGCCGGTGCTGGTCGTCTCCGGCGACATCCGCGACGAGATCGGCATGAACGCGAGCGTGAACGTCTTCGGTCCCGGCAACCGCGCCAACGCCACAATCGGCCGCGCGATCCGGTTGATCATCATGAACGTCTTCCAGATGATCCCCGGCGTCTCCGACCGTTCGACCACCGGCTGGCCGGGCAAGTACGCCTGCTGCATCGCCGAGAACATCCTCAACTCGCCCTGGGAGCCGCTGCATGAATCGCTCGGCTTCCCGCCTGAGGTCTCGACCGCGACCGTGTTCGCCGCCTCCGGCTTCTACAACATCGAGAATCACTACACCTCGGACCCCGAAGCGCTGCTCGACACCTTCGCCGACG
>JAPPBK010000020.1 GCA_026705105.1 Chloroflexota bacterium
GTCGACGACTCTGCGGCGATGGTTGTCTAGGATTTCGCTGGTCATGCCGCAGCCCCGTTCAAGTCCTGAGTTCTGCAGTCCCGTATCGCTGGAGCGTAGTGCCCAACAATCCGCTACGACTATCGACTCTCCTGGCCGGTAGCTTGCTGAAGTCCAGCCCAGGACTGGAGATCCGGCCGCCGATTGCCTAAGCAATCAAGTCTGGATTCCTGTACACGCCCCGACTTCGAACGCAGCCTTGCGGCTGACCGCGCGAAACGGGTGCGTCGGAGGCGACATGCCCGGGAGCGGCAGCGGCAGCGCGGGCCATCCCTGTAGGTACCGGAGTGCGGCCTCGGCGGCGAGCATGGCAGCGGCCGGCCGCCCAACGCGCCGAGCACGACCGGCAAGCCCTGCGGCTCGACTCCGTCGCCGCGGCTGCGTTGTTTGGCGCGGGCAGCAATGCCGCAGTCGCAGAGCAGATGCCTCACTAGCACGTTGACCGCCGTCTAGCGTGCGGTCTCGCTCACACGCCCGATTGATGACGCTGCGTTCGTTATGCGCCGAATGTTGCACAGGACGCAAGTCTGGAGGTCGAACCCGACGCCAGCGCCATGGTCAACCGGATGAATGAGCGGCACACTAGAACTGACGTGCGTCCGCGAGTGAGGATCCATGCGCCGTGCAACGCCTGCCATCGGCCGAACAGATTGAAGCGGTGCGCGAGTACTTGCGCACCCGCGCGTGGTGGCGGGGCGTGCAGCGCACCGCCGACCAGTACGGCGTGTCGCGTTCCACGCTGTGGCGATTCCTATGGACGGAGCACGTCAGCCTGAAGCTGGTCGCCGCCGTGATCGCCGAAGTCGGCGCCTCGACCTGGGAGTTGCATCGCGCAGCCGAGCGGTTGCGCTCGCTGAACGGGGCGGCCGGGGCGAACCGACCACGCCCAAGGCTGACGAGCGCGGACAAGCAGACCATCGAGGCGCTCTGCCACACTCCGCTGGCCACGGTTGACGAGATGGCGGCGTTGGTCAGGCTGCCGGCCAACACTTTGCGGGAGCGGCTGGCGCGGCTGGCGGGGAAGGGACTCGCCGACTCGCGCCCGCACCGCTTGCAGCTGCTGGGCCCGCGGCCACAGCGGCGCTTCTTCCCGACGCGGGAGGGCATAGCCGCCCTGGCCTCGGGCGAGCGGGCGGGGACCGATCGGCTGATGCGGCTCTACCCGGTGTCGCGGCAGTGGTTCCGTGTCCTGGGGGAGCGTCTCGACGCCGTGGCGGCGCTGTACCGCGTCGCTTCCATCATCGCGACCTTGGACGCGAGCGACGCGCCGGTGGTCGTCACCCATTGCCGGACGGGACCGTTCGACCTCTTGCTGCGCCTGCCCAGCGGAGGCACGGTCGGTCTCGTGCGCCAGGGGCCGATGCTGACCAACGCCAGCCTGCGCTACCGCATCCGCACCATCGAACGGATCAACGCTGGCGAGCGTCCACTGCTCACGCTGATCCTGACTGATTCGGAGCAGGACATGCGTCGCGTCCTACGCGCCATCGCCGACCCGTCGACGCACACCGAGACGCTCGTCGCGGTCACGGGCGATGTGATTGCCGTCCGGGGCGAGCCTCGGGTCTGGCAGCAGGGCGGCTACGGGTTCGCCTCGACGCCGACGCTTGAACCGGACGTCCCGTTGTCCATCATCGTCGCCCACGCGCACCGGCTGGCCGATGCGTATCCCATGCTCAGCCGTTCTCAGATGGTGCGACCGGCCAACTCGTCCCGCAGCGACCTGCCCGACCCGGCTGAGCAGCTTGACCAGGCGCCGTCGTTCAGGCTCAGCCGCGCCGAGAAGCGAGCGCTCGACCTGCTCGCCGCTTGGCCCTTCTGCTCGCCCGCGCAGCTGGCCGGACTGATGGACGGGGTCAGCGAGCGCCGCGCCAACCAGCTCCTCCACGCCTTGCGCGGGTACGGGCTGATCCAACGCGAGGAGCTGGGCTACCTGCTCTCCGACGCCGGACTGACCTATCTCGCCCGCCGCGACCGCGCCGCCGTCGGCCCCACCCTCGACCGCTGGACGCCCGTGCGCGACGAAGAGGGCTACATCGGCTCCCTGGTGCAGACCGCGGCCAACCAGC
>JAPPBK010000054.1 GCA_026705105.1 Chloroflexota bacterium
CACAGCGATTCCGCATAGGATTGCTCGTCTCCGCTTTGCACCGCCGATCTGCTCCATCCTCCGTTTGTCAGGGCGAGAAGGTGACCGCTCGACAAGACATTGAACAGGAGAGGCGAAGTCATGCCGTATCAGTTCAGGTGGGCAGCAGCGCTTGTGATACCACTCATCGCAGTGTGTGTTTTTGCCGCGAACGCTGACGCCGAAGCGCAACCAGTGAACGTGGCCAACCAACTTCCTCAAGAGCGTCTGGAGATCGATGTTCCCTTGCCCGTTGATTGCGACATCGTCTTCGATCACGAAGTGTGCGATTTCTTTTGTTACTACGTGACCAAGTACACCGTCGAGTGGGTACAGCTTCCGCCACCGCTTGACTACCTATGGGAAAAGCATGTCGTTTCCTGGGTTGAAGAACAATGTCAGCGGGTCTGCCACACGCCATGCCACTATAGAGTGATATTCATACCGTCCATCCATGGAGGCTTTTCAGTGTGGATCTGCGACTAGACCTAATCCGAGGTCGTTGTTCTCCGTCCCCGTAGCATCAATTGTTTTCGGACATCGGATGCTGCGGTCTCCACCGCGCCGCAGTGGCACTGACCGCCGCCACTGCGGCTACCCGCCGCCGCCCGCGCCACCAACGCCGCCACCCGCGCCCAGACGCTCCTCGACGACGCTGCGCTGCGGCGCGGGACGCGCCGCAAGGTCCAGCGGTCGAATCGCCGCTGCCACCGACGCCGCCGTCTGACGGACCGCCTCCTGCGCCATCCGCCGACCCTCCTCGACGATCCCGCCGTTGCGGATTACCGAGCGGATCCGCGGTAGCACCAGCACCGCGATCATGATCAGGGCAAAGATGATTCCCGGTCCGATCAGCAGAATCCGAATACTGATGTAGTCCGCCGCCAGCCCGTTCACCAGGATCATCACCGCCATGATCCCGCCCGCGAACATCATGTAGAGGCTCATCACCCGACCGCGGACGGCGTCGGGCAGCACGGCCTGGATCATGGCTGAAGTTAACGCCATGAACATCGCCTGGCTCGCCCCCGCCAATGCGCCGCCGACTAGCGCGATGACCATCGAGTCCGCAAAACCGACCCAGACCAACGACAGGCCAGAGAACACCCCTACCACGAGGAACACGCGGCCTCGGACCCGCCCCGCCGGCATCATCGAGAGCACAATCGTCGATGCGAACGCCCCGCCTCCGATCGCCATCAGCAGATAGCCGTATTCCGCTTGACCGCCGCCCAGGATCAAGTCCGCATACGCAGGCAGTAGCGAGAAGTCGAACGCCATCGTGAACATGCAGTGCAGCGAGACCATGATGATCATCAGCCGCACCGACGGCGCCTGGCCGAGATAGCGCAGCCCTACCCGCACGTTCTGCGCCGTGTCGCGCAGGATTCCGTGCGTACTGCCCGCGATCCCGCCGGTCGAGCGTGTCGTCATCCGCGACATCTGCAGGATCGACAGCGCCAGCAGCATCGCCGTCGCTACGAACACCCACTCCGCGCCGTAGTCCTTGATGATCGGACCCGCCACCGGGCCGATGACCTTGGAGCCGAACTGCATCATCGAGGCCATCGTCACGGCGCTCAACAGCGCGTGCATCTTGATCGTGTTGGGCAGCAGTGCCTGCTGGGCAGGCATCTCAGCCGAGCGGATAATGCCCGAAAACAGCGTGACCAGCACGAGGTTCCACATCGCGAGCTCGCCGGAGAAGGCGAGGTACGCGAGCACCAGCGCGCAGAGCGCCGCGCCGATGCGTGAGATGATCACGATCCGCGCGCGGTCGAAGCGGTCCGCCAGCGCCCCGCCGATCGGCGCCAGCACCCACGGACCGATCGCCGCAAAGGTCACGATCCCCGTCCCCGACGGGTTGCCCGTCAGGTCGTAAGCCAGCCAGCCCCGAGCGGTGATCATCGCCCACAACGAGATCGCCGAGAGCCCGGCCGCATAGAACATGCGCCGGTACTCGAGGTATGCCATCGCCGGGAAGACGCGTAACAGCAACCCAGGCTCTGCGGCGCCCGCCTCATACTTCATCATCCCGCGGCTGTGGGAGACCGGCGTCATCACGATCCCGGAACTC
>JAPPBK010000310.1 GCA_026705105.1 Chloroflexota bacterium
CGACCATTGCGGTCCCGAGCCGGGGTAGGAGCCGTCGATCATCCGCTGCAGGATCACCGCGAACGGCTCCAGGTCGAACTGCACCTCGATGCCCAGCGCTTCCCGAAACATGGCTCGTTCCGTCTCGATCACACCGGGATATGTGACTTCCCAGAATTCGGGAGCGATCAGCTTGATCGGTCGCTCCTGGTCATAGCCCGACGCGGCCAGCAGCGCGCGCGCTTCGGCGATGTCGGCCGCTCGATCCGGTCGGAAGCCGGGTGTGGCAAGCAACTCGTCCTCGGGAATCGCCCAGTATGCGTTGAACCACGGCGTGTCTTCCTGGCCGGTTGGCTTGCCCGATCCCAGGTACACGGTGTCAATCATCTGATAGCGATCGACGGCTACGTGCAGCGCCTGCGCAAAGCGGCGATCGAGGTACGGATTGCCCAGTCCATCCCAGCCGCTCCAGGCGGGATTGAAGTTGAACCAGCCGGTGATCACGGTGAAGCCAAAGGGCACGTTGCCGGTTGGATGGTCGGGAAAGTCGGAGCTCAGCCCTTCAACCTGAACCGACGTGAGCGGAAATCCACCGATCGATATCTCACGTCCGCGATACGCCGTCTCAATCGCCGTCGGATCTTCCATGCTGGCCAGGCTGACGGTGTCGAGATACGGCAGCGGCAGCCCGTCGAGGCCCGGCTTCCAGAAGCTCGGGTTGCGCTCCATTTCAATCCCGATGTCGGGGTCGTAGGAGAGGGGAATCATCATCCCGGTGCCGCTGGAGAGTTCAATGTTGGTCGGCTCGTCGCGCCAGCGGTCGCCGAATGCGGAAATCGCCTCGGGGGACGTGATCCAGCCGAACGGTCCCGAGGGAATCGCGAGCCAGGTCGCATCCGGACCGTCGCTGCGAGCGATGAAGGTAGCGTCGTCTGGGGTCTCCATCGACGCGGTCTTGGCGTACGAGTCGCGATGCGGAAAGGTCCCGTCCTCCTCTCCAAGTGCGTCCCGGCCGTCAATGTGCCGCTGGAAGTTGACTCGAATGTCCTCGGAGGTCACCGGTCGCGCGCCCTCGGTCGGGTATCGATCCCAGAATCGCGCGCCCCGATCGACGCGGAACAGGTAAGTCTGCTCATCGGGCAACTCGGGCAAGCTGCAAATGTCGGCCTCCATCAGCGCGTCGGCCTTGTTGCGCCAGCGCACGATGTTGTTCATGTAGAACCCCATCCAGTACTGGGTGCTGCCGAATACCGCGCGATGTGGATCGAAGTAGTCATGCGCCCGAGCCGGAGTCGACAGACGCAGATTGCCGCCTCGGACCACCCGGCTGACCGGGGACACTTGCGCGCGCTGCTCCTGCGCCTGTGCCCGCGCCTGTTCCCGTGCCTGTACCTGGGCCGTTTCCGAGCCCTGTACTTGCTGTTCCGCTTGCGCCTCAATGTCTTCGGCGTTTGACTGTTGCGGCGCGGCGACCGCAACTCGAACCGTTGCCGGCCGGTCGGGCTCATCCTCGTCCTGTTGGACAACCAACTCGGTGACCGCCGCTTCATCATCCTCGCCGTCGCCGCAGCCCACCAGTGGCAACGCCGCCGCACCCACACCGGCGCGTGCGGCGGTACGGAGCAGCGAGCGACGGCCGATCCGTCTTGCCTGTAGTCGCCGCCAGCCGCTTGACGCTCCCACGCGGTGCTCCGATCGGAAGTGGCGCGAGTATAGGGAGATCGCGAAACCGGAACGGCGGCGATACACGCGCCTTTCGGTCACCTGCGCCCGCGGCGTCTACCCTGCGTGCATGACGCAGCAACCAGCCAACATGCCGTCCAATCCCGAGGAGTACGTGGCCGAACTCCGGCGCCAGGTGCTTGTCGGATGGGAGCAGGGCGCAGATTTCTTCGACGAGCGCTGGGGCGACCAGGGCGACGAGTTTCACCACGGCGTGTTCGCACCTGCGGCCGAGGGCATGTTGGGACTGGAGCACGGCGCGCGGGTGCTTGAACTGGCCTGCGGCAATGGCGGCTTCGCCCGGCGTCTCGGCCGCCAGGGCATCCAGGTGCTCGCCACGGATCTCTCGCCCGCGCTGATCGCCCACGCAGAGCGGCGCACCGAGACGATCTCCGATCAGCAGGTGGATGTCAGCTACCAGGTCGTCGATGCCACGGTCGAGCGTGAGATCGTCAACTGCGGCGGCCCCTTCGACGCCGCCGTCTGCATCATGGGCGCGATGTCAATGCCCTCGCTGCGACCGATGTTCGGCGGCGTCTGGCGCGTGCTCAAACCGCGCGGCATCTTCGTGCTGGTCACGCTGCATCCCAGCTTCGCCACTTCCGGCTACAAGTTTGCGAAGTCGGAGAACGAAGACGAACCGCACGGACTTACGGTCAGCCGCTACCTCTCTCGTTATGTCACGCACGGAGTGACCAACACGGCGCAGAAGGAACCGCAGATTTACTTCCATCGCCCGATGCATGAACTCCTCAGCGAGGCCTTCGCATCCGGCCTCGTGCTCGACGGCATGCAAGAGCTGGCCGCACCGCAGCAGTCGATGGAAGACTCACGCCTGATGTGGAACGTCCTGCCCGACATTCCGATGGCCGTCGCCTTGCGCTTCCGCCGACCTTAGTGCCTCAGATGGAGATGCCGACATGATCTTGGTGGCGATGGGCGAGATTGTGGTCGTGGTGCTGCTGCGGCCGCTGCGCTGGCTCTCGGGAGGCGATCGGACGCCGATCGGGCGAGCGCTGCAGCGGTTCGAGGGTTGGGTGCTGCGTCACCTGCATGTGATCGACTCGGAGTCCCGAATGCGGCAGGAGCTGAGTCTGCACGGGGGAGCGACTGGCACGTTGGCTTCAGGACTGACCGAGCAGTCCAACCTCGCAGGCACCACCAGCGACACGATTGAGCGAATGCGCAACCAGACCGGCGCTACGGTAGAAGACCGCGCCCGCGCGTCGGAGTTGCAGGGCTCGGGCCGCATCGGCGCCGGTCGCCGCCCAGTCGACTCCGGTGGCGGCAACCGCTCTGACGACATCCAACAGGCGCTCCTCGAAGCCCAGCGCCGGCAGAACCAGGAAGCCGAGCGAGCCCGCCGGCGCCGATCGTAGGCCAGGCAACCGGGCGAGGAACAGGCTCCTGCGTGGGGCGGAGTTCGACGCTTTGGACAGAGCGGAGCCACCTGCGCAGCGGCGCTAGCCTGATCGATCCCATTGGAATGTCAGGACCGCGAGACCGAGCCCGGCCACGATCCAGACCGCCAACACGACCGCCGCCAGTTCGAGCTGCCAGGACATGCCCGGCTCGGCGAACCTGTAGGCGTCGGGTAGAAAGACCGAGCGCAGTCCCTGGGCCAACCAGCGCAGCGGGAACAGGCCGGAGACCCACTGCAGCCACGTCGGCAGCGACGCGAGCGTGAAGAAGACGCCCGATATGAACTGGAGGATGATGAACGGCAACTGGATCACCGCGGGCGCGGCGTTTGCCGACGGCATCACGCGGGTGATCGCGATGCCCAGCACGCAGCCGGCGGGAACCCCCAACAGGATGATCCAGATCAGCGTCAGCCATCCACCGGCGTCCGGCAGCTCAATCCCATACGCCGCGACGCCCAGCGCGATCATGATCACCATCTGCATGATCGTGTAGGCCAACGCCGTTCCCACCAGCCCAATAAAGAACGACGCCTTGGGCAGCGGCGTGGCCGCCAGTTGCTTGAGGGTGCCGTCGAACTGCTGGAAGGCCAGCGATGTGCCCAGCAGGTTGAATGATGTGCCGAAGATTGCGGACGCCGTGATTCCGGCAACGAAGTACTGGCTGAACTTGATCGCCGGCACGTTGCCCTCCGCCTCGGGAGGGAGCCCAATCTCAAATGTCAGCAGCGACGAGAAGATGACCAGGAAGAGAATCGGAAACAGCAGCACAAACAGGACTGCGGCCGGCTGTCGGAAGACCGTCCGCATGTTGAGCAACATGTAGGCCCAGCCCAGCCTGATGGTACGGATCGTCACGGCGGCGCTCACTGCGCTCATTGCGATCTTGCCTGTTCGAGCGGTTCACTGTTGTCAATCAACTCCAGGTACATCTCCTCGAGGTCGGGACGTTCAACCTGCAGTTCGGGAATCTCCTCCAGCCCGCGAGTCCCGGCCCAGTCGATTAGCCGCGCCAGGTGCGCCGTCGGCTGCTGGGTTGGCAGCGACAACCGA
Source organism: Chloroflexota bacterium (assembly GCA_026705105.1). Lineage (GTDB taxonomy): Bacteria > Chloroflexota > Dehalococcoidia > Bin125 > Bin125 > Bin125. Next base: position 4,176 of record JAPPBK010000310.1, read on the forward strand.
CCATCCGCGCCTGCCTTCAGCGCAGCCCACTCGTGCGGAAGGTCCGACAGATCGAATCCCGGCGGCAGCTGCCAGGAGATGCGTGTGTCCGACTCCATCTCGCTTCGCAGCCCGGCGATGTCGCCTTCGTAGATGATCCGCCCGTCCTTGATCAGCCCGATCCGCTGCGACAGGTGCTCCGCCTCGTCCAGGTAGTGCGTCGTCAGGATGACGGTTGCGCCGCGCGCCGTCAGCCCGCGTACGATCTCCCACGCCTGCCGCCGCGCGGTCGCGTCGAAGCCCGTCGTCGGTTCGTCGAGAAAGATCAGATCCGGATTGCCAATCACGCTGATCGCCAGGTCCAGCCGACGCTTCTGCCCGCCGGACAGTTTCGATCCTCGCTGGTTCGCTTGCTCCGCCAATCCAACCAGGTCGAGCGCTTCGTTGGTCGACATCGGTGCGTCATACAGCTTGGCCGTGAAGTCGAGCATCTCGCGTGGAGTCACCCCCTCCATCGGTGTGCTGCGCTGCAGCACGATTCCCACCCTGCGATTCAGCTCGTTGCGTTGGCGCTGCGGGTCCATGCCCAGCACCGATACATCGCCCGTATCCCGCTGGCGGTAGCCCTCGAGAATCTCGACCAGCGTCGTCTTGCCCGCCCCGTTCGGACCGAGCAGCGCATAGACCTGGCCCGATTCGATCTCCAGATCGACCTCGTCAACTGCCGTCACGGACCCGTAGCGCTTGGTCACACCGCGAATGCTGATCGCCATCGACATCCGCACCAGCTTAGGCGAGCGCCCTAGACTTGCCTCATCTCCACACGGAAGCAGGCAACGATGACTTCAATCAACCAGGACAAACTCAACGACCTGTTCGACTACGTCGAGGGCATCGTCAGCGACGAGCAGGTGCCCGCCGCGCAGATCGCGATCGGCCACGACGGCGAACTGGCCGGCATGCGCAGCTTCGGCAAGGCGCACAACGGCACCTCGGTCGAGCCCGCCTCCGACGACACGCTCTTCTGCATGTTCTCCGCAACCAAGGCGGTCGTCGGCGTCGGCGTCTGGAAGCTGCTCGACGAGGGCCTGCTCGACCTCGACGAGCGCGTCGTCGACATCATTCCTGGCTGGTGCGCCGAGGGCGGCGGCGAGGCCTCCTACGTCGACGTCACCGTGCGCCAGGTGATGCTGCACACCGGCGGCTTCCCCTTCGCGCCGATGAATCCACGGCTCTGGGAGGACCGCGACGCGCGGCTGCGCCGGATGATGGGCTGGCGGCTGAACTGGACGCCCGACTCGCAGTTCGAGTACCACGCAACCTCGGCCCACTGGGTGCTCGCCGAGATCATCCAGCAGAAGACCGGCGAGGACTTCCGCGACTGGCTGCGCGCAAATCTGTTCGACCCGATGGGCCTCGACAACCTCTTCGTCGGTCTACCCAACGAGGAGCACAACCGCGCCGCCGGGATCGTCTACACCGAGGAGCCGCTGCCGGTCGCCGGCGGCGAGGTCTTCCCTCAGACCATCCTCCACTTCAACCTTGCCTCGCAGCGACGCGCCGGATGCCCGGGCGGCGGCGCATTCGCCAACGCGGCCGATGTCGCCATGTTCTACCAGGGCCTGGTCAAGCCGGCCGACGACGGTCCGCTCAGCGCCAACGCGATCGAGCTCGGCACCACGGTCGGCACCGACCCCGACCGGCACGTGGATCTGCTCAGTGGCATCCACGTCAACCGAGCGCTCACGGTCGTGCTCGCCGGCGACGACGGTCTGACCGCGGAGCGCGGCTTCGGCCGGGGCGCATCGCCCCGAGCTTTCGGCCACGCGGGCGCCGGCGGCCAGATCGCCTGGGGCGACCCCGAGACCGGCATCTCGGTCGGCTTCCTCACCAATGGCTTCCAGCAGGACGAGAACGTCTACGCACGCACGCACACGATCGGCACAATGGCCGCCGCCTGCGTCGAGTAAGCCACTCCCTTTTCCCCCCGCTTTGCGGGGGGAGATGCCCCAGGCAGAGGGGGGGCTACTCCGACTCAGTCCCCGGCAGCAGCGGACCGTCCGAGATCGCCGGAAATGCACGAGTCACCGCGAGCGCCGCGTCGGTGTCGACGAAACTCAGCCGCTGGATCACGGTCCAGTCGTCAGACTCCCAGCGCTCGCGCAACCGGTCGCCGTCGGGCGCTCGCTCGCAGACCGCATCGATCAAGCGGTCCAGCAGCGCCTCGAGCCAGGCGAACATGCCCTGCAGCGAGGCGTCAATCGCCTCCGCGGCCGCAATGGTCTGATTCGCCGACGTGTTCAGCGCCGAGAGCTTCTGGTCGGGATTGGCGCCGCCGAAGTTCGGGTGGTTCGTGATCAGATAGATGTTCGGGTCGTTGGCCATCGGCAGCGCCGCGAAGTCGGGATCTGCGCCAATGGACGAGCACGCCAGCGTCTCCGCCCATTGCGGAAGCGCTCCGCCAGGAGCGACGATCTCGGCCAGCGCCGGATCAACCTCCGACATCCCGCTCCTCGCCAGTTGTCGCAGGCTGCCCCGCGCGTCGTTGAGACGCGCGCCGTCCGCGCCGTAGCAGCTCGGAACAATCGTCGCGACATGGTCCAGCAGTTCGGCCAGGTAGGCGGCGACCAGATCGACGGCCAGCGGCGTCCGTTCGACCAGCTCCAGCGTCAGTTCCTCCTCGATCGCGCCAACCGTGCGATTCTTCAGGTCCTCAAGCGGCACCTGCATCTGCTGCAGCGCCGCGACGATCTTCGGTCCGAGCTGCCGCAGACGCACCGCCGCGTCGGTGAACGCGTCATCGACTTCGATGTACGCCATCAGCTCCGAGGGCCACAGGCAGATGCCGAAGCGGATCTCGGGATTCGGCATCTTCGACACGTCGCGATCTCGCCCGGCCGCGACGAATGTGCCCCGCGCGGGCATGTAGATCCCGTGGCGGCGCAGCTGCGACATCGCCCGCGCGGCGTCAGTAGCCGGCATTGCGATCCACGATGTCGAGCAACGGTTCGTTGTCCAGGAACCGCCGCAGGTTGTCGGCGAAGCGGTGCGCGGCCTTACCGAAGTAGTCGGGCTGCAGACCGCTGTTGTGCGGTGTGATGAACAGGTTCGGAGCATTCCACAGCGGATGCCCGTCGGGCAACGGCTCCGGGTAAGTCACGTCGGTGTACGAGGCCCGCAACTGGCCGTTCTCGAGCGCCGCCACCTGCGCATCCCAATCCACCACCTCGCCGCGCGCAATGTTGATCAGCGCCGCGCCTGGTTTCATCAGCGCCAGCTCCTTCTCTCCAATCAGTCGATGCGTCTCGTCGGTCAGGGGGACGGCCAACACCACGTAGTCCGACTCCGACAGCACGTCGTTCATTCGTTCCGGCGGCCAGACCAGCGCCACGCAACCGGGGGCGTCCGCCGGAGGCGTTCCGTCGCCCGAGGCGCGACGCCGAATCCCCACCACTCGCATCCCGAAGCCCTCCGCCAGCCTGGCAATCTCGGCGCCGATCGCTCCATAGCCAATGATGCCGATCGTCTTGCCTTCCAATGTGTCGGGTTCCGAGCGCGCCCAGGTGCCCATCCGGTGCGAATCGAGATGGAAGATCATCCGCTTCGCGTCCATCAGCATGAACGCAATCACCCATTCGCCGATCACCCGCGCCGCCAGCCCGGGCATCTTCGTGATCACCACGTTTTCGCCAATCGGGTGATCGAGAATCTGGTTCGCGCCCGCCGATGCCAGCGAGATCCACTCCAGCGCCGTCGCTTCCCGTGCCAGGTCGCCACTGAAAAACGTGAACCAGATCCGGTCACGACCCTGAATCTCCGTCCGCTCCGCCTCCGCTTCCCTTCGGTCCACGCCGGGATGCTTCGGTTCCCGCATCCAACGGATCAGGTTTTGAGAGACATTGTGGATCTCCACCTTGCTGTCGACGGCGCGCACCAGATCGAGTGCATCATCGGGGACCGGCAAGAAATTGGCGATATGAATCTTGTCCATAGATTCAGAATAACCCGCTGGCGGTAAGCTGGACCCATGCCAGAACACTCCTCCACATACCGCACCACCTGCGCCGATGCGGAAGCGACGCGCGAACTCGGAGCGGCGCTTGGTCGCTACGCGCTGCCGGGCACGACCGTCCTGCTGCAGGGCGATCTGGGAGCCGGCAAGACCGTCTTCGCCCAGGGCGTCGGACGTGGACTGGACGCGCCGACAGTCGTCAACTCACCGACCTTCGTGCTCGTCAACGAGCACCTCGGCGGCCGGCTGCCGATGCGCCACGCCGACCTCTACCGTCTCGATGATCTCGACCTGATTGCCGAACTCGGTCTCGACCAGGCCGCCGAGGGCGGCATCCTCCTGGTCGAGTGGCCGGAGCGTGGACAGGCCGCGCTGCCCGCGGACCACGTCCGCGTGCGGATCACTCCGCTCGAGGAGCACCCCTCAGAAGACGCGCTCGACGCCTCGCCGCGCGAGCTGCTGCTGACCGCCTCCGGCGAACAGTCCGAGTCGCTGTTGCAGCGCCTGACCGAGCGGCTTGCCCTGGCCACCGCCTGATGGAACTCTCAATCGACACCGTCGGCGAGCAGTCCAGCGTCGCGGTCAGCGATCAGGGCCTCGTGCTCACCGAGATCAACTGGGAGTCCGGCCGCCGGCACACGCCCTCGTTGACGCCGATGATCGATCTCGTCTGCCGCCAGACCGGAAATGCCGAGATCGTCAAACAGGAGCTGCAAGCGGTCTTCGTCAACGTGGGGCCCGGCGCGTACGGGGGCATCCGCTCCGGCATGGCCGCGGCCGAGGGCCTCGCAGTCGCCCTGGATTTGCAGTGCGTCGGCGTCGGACGGTTCGAACTCGAGGCCTACCAGCACATCGCATCCGGTCTCGCGGCCGCCATCCATCGAGCCGGCCGCAACGCCTGGGCCTGGCAGATCTTCTGGGGACCGCTCGAGCGCTGGCGCGAGCTGGGGCCGCCGGGAACCGGAGCGGAGTTTGAGCTGCTCCGCGCGCTCGGCGACGCCAGGCGCTTCGTCGGACGCGCCGGCGTGATCTGCGGCGAGCCCGAGCGGCTGGACGAAGACGCCGCAGCATCTGTCCGCGACGCCGGCTGGACGTTCTCCCCGCCTGCCCTCAACGTGCGACGGGCCGGGATCCTCGCCGAACTCGGTTGGCGCAAACTCCAGGCCGGCCGGGGCGTGCCTCCCGCCGCGCTCGAACCCCTCTACCTGCGAGAACCCGCCATCGGCCCCCAACCGCCTCAGTAGTTCTGGAGCAGCCTGTGTCCATCGAACGCACCCTCGTCCTCGTCAAGCCCGACGGCGTCCAGCGCGGGCTCATCGGCCAGGTCCTGTCTCGGCTCGAACGACGAGGACTCAAGCTGATCGGCCTCAAGCTGATGCAAATGGACGAAGCGCTCGCCAATCGCCACTACGCCGAGCATGTCGAGAAGCCGTTTTTTCCCGGACTGCGCGACTTCATCACCTCGGGCCCGCTCGTGGCAGCCGCCTTCGAGGGCGCCAACGCCGTCCAGCTCGTGCGCAACACGATGGGCGCCACAAATCCGCTCGACGCCACCCCGGGCAGCATCCGCGCCGATTTCGGCGTCGACCTCGGCCGCAATGTGATCCATGGCTCCGACTCCCCCGAGTCGGGCGAGCGCGAACTGTCGCTCTTCTTTGCTTCAGATGAACTGGTCAGCTGGACTCGAGACGTCGAGGATTGGGTCTACGAGTAGTCCCGGCTCCTCACTCCACCCGCAAGAGCGTGTCCGCCTGTGACCAGAGGCCGTCCAGGTCGTAGTAGTCGCGTGTCTCGCGATCGAAGATGTGCACGACCACCGATCCGTAGTCGCAGAGCAGCCAGCCGCCCTCGGAACCACCCTCGCGGCGTGGGAAGTCCGCGTCGGGAACGTGCCGCAGCGCATCTTCGAGCGCGCCGAACTGTCGCCGCGAGGTCGCCGAAGCGACCACGAAGAAGTCGGCCAGGTCGGTATGCGGACCCACGTCGAGCAAGACGATCGCCTCGGCCTGGCGATCGTCGAGTTGCTCGACAATCGCGCGGGCGAGCCGCTCCGCGTCTGCCTTGGTGGTACGAATTGGCCTCGACGCGGATAGGCTGAGATCCGTCGAGGAGGTCGTCACGTGAACAATGGTAGCGCCAGGCGGTACGAAGATGCCTGAACGAGTCGTTGTGGCCATGAGCGGAGGCGTCGACTCCTCGGTCGCCGCCGCGCTGCTGGTCGAGCAGGGCTACGAGGTGATCGGGATCACGATGCGCCTGTGGACGGAGGCGCGCCCCGAGGACTACACCGGCCGCAGCCAGTGCTGCGCGATTGAGGACATCGGCGACGCACGCCGCGTCGCCCAGCGTCTCGGCATTCCTCACTACACGCTCAACCTCGAGCGTCCGTTTCGCCAGTTTGTGGTCGACCGGTTCATCGACGAGTACGCCCACGGCCGCACGCCCAACCCCTGCCTCGACTGCAACACCTACATCAAGTTCGACGCATTCCTCGAACGCGCCCGGGCGCTCGGTGCGGACCGGATCGCCACCGGACACTACGCCCGCTCAGGCCCCGGCCAAGACGGACGCACCCATCTCTTGCGCGGCGTCGACCGCAACAAAGACCAGTCCTACTTCCTCTACACGCTCGCCTCGGAAGCGCTGGCGATGACCCTGTTCCCCGTCGGTGGTCTTCAGAAGCCGGAGGTCCGCGCCGTCGCCGAGCGCCACAACCTCGCTGTTGCGGACAAGCCCGAAAGCGCCGACATCTGCTTCGTCCCCGGCGGTGACTACCGCGCCGTCGTCGCCACGCAGGTCGCCGATCGTCCCGGCCTCGTGCTCGACACCGAAGGCCGCGAGGTTGGCCGCCACCGGGGCATCCAGCACTTCACGATCGGTCAACGCAAGGGACTCGAACTTGGCGGCGGCGAGCGCCGCTTCGTCACCGGCATCGATGCCCAAACAGATGTGGTTACCGTCGGCAGCGCCGACGACTTGCGAGTGAGTCGCATCGGACTGAGCGACATTCGCTGGCTGGCAGCGCCGACCGACCGCCTCCTCGTCCAACTCCGCTACCGCTCGGATCCGGTCCCGGCCACGCTCGACGGCGGCTCGCTCAGGCTCGAGGCTCCGGCCCGCGCGGTCGCGCCGGGACAGGCCGCCGTCTTCTACGACGGCGACCGCGTGCTGGGCGGCGGCACCGTGGAATCGACGGCGTAGGCTACGCTCACTCCATGCCGTTGAGCACGATCACCGACATCCGCGACATCGTCATCGTCATCGCCGGCCTGCTCAGCGTGATCGCATTGTTCGTGATCATTGTCGCCACGATTGTGATCGGCTTCCTCTCGTTCCGCCTCCTGCGCGCGGCGCGCAAGACGTTCCAGGACGGCGTCCCGCCGCTGCTCGAACACGCCCAGGAGACCGTCAAGAGCGTCAAGGGCACGGCCGAGTACCTGGGCGACTCCGCCGCGGAACCGGTGATTCGCGCCTACGCCACCGTCTCACGGGTCCAGCGGATGCTCGATGTCCTCAGCGGCGGCTTCCGCCAGAGAGGCGATTGAGATGGGTTTCTGGCGAGGACTGCGCTGGGGGCTGTTTCTGGGCGTGATCGCCGCGCTGGTCGGGCGCATCCTGAGCGGCCCCGACAACGAGGCGAACTGGGAACAGGCGAGGATCGCCGGAGACCTCGCCGCCGCCCAAACCGAAGCCGAGCAGCGAGAGAAGTTCAACCGCTCCCGCAGCGGTACCTAGGTCCGCACGGTTCTACAAACCCCGCACGTCGACGAAGTGGCCGGCGATTGCGGCTGCAGCCGCCATCGCGGGGCTGACCAGGTGGGTGCGGCCGCCGGGGCCTTGCCGACCCTCGAAGTTGCGGTTGCTGGTCGAGGCGCAGCGCTCCTGCGGGTCCAGGATATCGGGGTTCATGCCCAGGCACATCGAGCAACCCGCGTCGCGCCACTCGAAGCCGGCGTCGCGGAAGATGTCGGCCAGGCCTTCTTCCTCCGCTTGCACCTTCACCAGGCC
>JAPPBK010000473.1 GCA_026705105.1 Chloroflexota bacterium
CACTCGTTGTCCGACATGATGTCGGTCACCATCGGCGTGCCGTCGTAGTCGGCCTGGACCGAGTTCTCGCCCAGCCGCTGGGTCGACCAGCCGCAGGCGCCGGCGTCCATCGCCTCGTGCAGCAGCCGCTGCATTTCCGCGATCTCCTCGTCGGTCGCGCGGCGCGACTTGGCCGCTTCAAGTCCCATCACCCAGGTCATCAGCGGCGCCAGCGGCATGTAGGAGATGCAGTTGACGCCCTTGGGAATCCGCTCCAGCGTGTCGAGGAACTCGGGGAACGAGATCCAGTCCCAGATCATGCCTTCCTTCATCGAGTCGAAGGGAATCGCCTCGGTACGCGACATGGTCAGCATCGCCCGGTCGCGCTCTTCCTCGCGCACCGGCGCGAAGCCGAATCCGCAGTTGCCCAGCACGACCGAGGTCACGCCGTGCCAGCCGGAGATCGTGCAGTAGGGGTCCCACTGGATCTGCGCGTCGTAGTGCGTGTGCAGGTCAACGAAGCCCGGCGCGACGACGAGGCCGTCGGCGTCGAGCACCTGGTCGGCGTCGGCCGGGTCCATCTTGCCGCCCACCTGGGCGACGACCCCATCCTTGATCCCCACGTCGGCCGCGAATCGCGGCACGCGCGTCCCATCCACGACGATCCCGCCGCGAATCAGTACGTCAAACTTCGCCATCTCAGTCTCCAAGCAGTCCAGCGCCGCCAGGCGCATTCATCGGTTGCTCGGAGGATAGGGAAACCAGAACGCGGTCGTCGTCAAGGGGCGCCATCATTCCCGCGTCCCCTCCGTCGTTCCCGCGAAGGCGGGAACCCATCCAGGAAGACGCCCGTCCACGTCCCTCCGTGCGAAGCAACTGCAAGCGTGGGAGTGCCCGTGGAGGTTGCGAATCGGCCCGGTGGCAATCCCGACTCGGCGAAACCTGTACGAGGACTTGGCCGGGTCGCGCCTACAGAAGCAGGGAGGCGGGCTCAGGCATTTCTGCCGCCAGCAGACCTGATCCTGGATGGATTCCCGCCTGCGCAGGAAAGACGGCGTTGTTGTCGCTCTAGATGGAATCGCTGTCTGAGGCGTCACTCGGTGGGAGGGCATCCTGAACACCGCGCAGTTGGTTGGCGATGCTCCGCACCACATCTTGGTACTCCGCACCAGGCGGCAACTCGACCGGCGTATAGCAGTATCTGCCGGTGCGACTGTCAATCGTGCCTTCCGGAGCCGGCCTCCCCTGCCAGTCGGCTTTGTGAGTCCAAATCCAGAACGGCGTCTCTGCGTAGAATCGCTCCCGATACTCGACTCCAAGTCCGAGCCAACGAGCGTTTGTGCCAACCAGATGCAGATACCGTCTGCAGTACGGTTCAGCGACACCCCAGGTGAGGCCGTCGGTTGTGATCCAACCTTGCCTCTCGCCAATGGCGACAACGTCGCCGATCATCTTGCGAAAGTGAGCGTCACGCGCAGCAAAGTCTGTCGCTGCAGCATCCTTCGCTAGGGGTTCGAAACCGGAGCCTTCTTGATCCCGCGTGAGCCCCATCAACTGGCGGATGTCTGCATCTGTTTCCTGCTTAGATGTCCGTTGCACCATTCGCTCAAGCAGCAGATTCCAGGTGATCAGAGCTATCCGTTTGTATGTCCCCTCTACCTTGGCCGTCTTGTGAGAGTCGTTATCCATGAGCGGCTTGACTCTCCTCCCGACCGCTTCCATTTCACTGAGTGCTTGTGCCCAGACGTGGCTGGCGCGTCGATCTGGCACGAGGAACAGCAGCACTCCCGGCCCGTCCACTCTCAGTAAGTTGAAGTATCCGGTGATCTGTCCCGGATCCAACGGCGCCCAGAACTTAGCCTCGACAAGTAATCGCCGCTTATCACTTGCGTCATATCCAACGAGGTCGAGCCGCGAACCCCTGGACAAGGTCTCTTCCGCCGTCAAGCGCTCAATCGGCTCGACGCTGAAGCCTTCAGCGCTAATGAGCTCGTCCACCACAGTTCGGCAGGCCTTCGACTTGTTCAGGATGTAGGCGAGCGACTTTGTCGCCGCGACTTCGACTTGGCTTGTGATAGTTGGCACCAGATACGCCAACAACGTGTCGTTGTCAC
>JAPPBK010000230.1 GCA_026705105.1 Chloroflexota bacterium
GTCAACGATTACTACGAGACGATCAAGACCGAGTGCGTGCCGATCGGCCACACGGTTAACGCCAACATCGCAATGGTGTCGTCATTCTCGGTACATCCCGACGGCGACGAGGCCGAGCGGCGCGGCGGCGACGGCTTCCGCTTCTTCCAGTTCGCGCTGGGGCACCACTACGCCGCCGGCATGCACAAGCCGGGCCGCACCAACATCTGGAAGGCCTGGGAGCAGCTTCGCGAGACCTGGCCGCGACAGGGCGGCGAGGGCGGCATCGGCACGCCGGACGAGCTGCGCGAGCACCTGCGCATCTTCGCCGAGTGCGGCGTCGACCAGTCGGTCTTCATTCAGCAAGCCGGCAAGAACGAGCACGATCACATCTGCGAGTCGCTCGAGATTTTCGCGCGCGACGTGATGCCCGAGTTCAAGGAGTTCGAGGCCGAGCGTGTCGCCAAGAAGGAAGAGGAACTCGCGCCTTACATTGAGGAAGCGTTCAAGCGCAAAGCCGAACGCAACGAGATGATGGCCGAACTCTCCGACGAGGACATCCCCGTCTACCCGCCCTACGGCTTCGACGTGGTCACCAGCTCCAACCGCCTGAGCGAGGAGTATCACCACGAGGAGGCCGAGAAGCGAGCCCAGGAACAGGCGGCCCGCTTCGAAGAAATGAAGAAGACCGCCAACCTCGCCGTCGAACTCGGCGCGCGGGACTAGCGACGGCTCACGCCGGTCGCGCCGGTCACGTTGTGGCCACCTGTCTCGTCATTGCCGCTGCGAACGCGGCAATGGCGGCAGCGGCGCCGTGTCTGCGCGTCAGTGGGTCATCTTGGGGGATGAACAAGCGCTAGGTCAGGGAGTCGAGCGATACGGCGCCGCCGATCAGGTCGATCGCGGTGTCCAGCTTGCGCCGGCCGACGAACGCAGCGCGTCCGTACAGTTCGCCGATCGCCTCCACCGCTTCGAGCGTCGTCATTGAGGTGGTGATCAGCGCGAACGATTCCCTCTCGGCCCGCTGCGCGACGTACGGCAGCGTCGGCTCGCCTCCGGCCAGGATCAGGCAGAGCGGTTCGTAGTCCAGCGCGCCCAGGGCAATGTCGATCCGATCGTGGCGGGTGACCAACGTCTTGTCCGGGTACTTGCGGAAGTAGTCCATGCCCTCGTGTGCGCTGACCGGCCCGATCACCAGGTCGCGGGACGACTCGTCGAACAGCGCTTCGTCTCCCGAGAGCGCGCCCTCGATTGCCGGCGCAATGTCGTTGACGGTCGGGGCGGCCAGGTGGCGGTCCTGGGGCAGCGCGCACACCGCACTCGCAGCTACTGCCCCCGTGCCGCTCACCCTAGCGATCGCCTCCGCGTCGCCGTGCTGCGGCACCGCGTTGACGACCACCAGGTCCGGGGCGAGCGATTCCAGCGCTCGTGCGACGGTGTCGTCGTCGGCCTCGCCATGGCGAATCACGAGCACGGTCCGATCAGGTTCGATACCTGAGGCGTCACCTGCCTCAATCACCACGTGGTCGGTGTCGGATGCGATCTCCGACGCCGCGACCGGCTGCCCACTGCTACGCACGCCGTTGACCTGCGAGATTTGCGCGGCGTCGGCGGACGCGGTGTCCGAGTCGCCCACGCGCTCGAGCCGAACCGTGGCGCCGGTCGCTCGGAGCGCCGCGGCGATGCCTGCGGCAACGACCGACTTGCCGTCTCCGGGCAGCGTGGATGTGACGAGAATGCTGGCCACGTGAGGCTCCCCATCTCCATTTGCGCACTGGCCCTGTTGGGCCTCAGCACGTGGCCCTGTTGGGCCTCAGCACAGAGCCTAGAGCCAAGCGCGGATACGCGCAGAGTCGCGGAGGCCGGCCGTCGCGCGCAGGCGCCTGGTTAGACTGGCGTCAGCGTCCGCTCAGGAACGTCAGCGAGGCCGACGAGATGTCCCGACAGCCCGGCTCGGATCGCGAACTCTGGCCGCCGCCTGCGCCCGACTCCCCACGCGCCCGACGCCGGCGTCCGCCCCCCGAACGTCACGCGCGCTGGATCGATCCCGGCAACCGCGCCGACGAACCGCGCGAAGACGCGCCGAAGCTGCTCTGGTGGATACTCGGCGCATTGCTGCTGTTCGGCGTCTTCTCGGTCCTGATCCGCGTGTTCCTGGTCACCTAGTCACCGTAGCAACAGTGTTCGGTATCTTGATGGGCAGTGCGCGATTGATGCTGCGCGTCTTCCGTCGCTCCCCGGCGACATTTGCGTTGCGGCCGCGACAGGTATGGGATCGGAGTTCCAGGATGACGAACGAGGGGTCGGACACGCTGTTGCAGGGCGTGCGAGTGCTGGATCTGGCGACGCCGCGGGCGGAGATGACCGGACGAGTTCTCGCCGACATGGGCGCGGACGTGATCAAGGTTGAGCCGCCGGCAGGTGCCGACTCTCGTCGGCTGCCTCCCTTCAGCGACTCGGAACCCGGCCGCTCGCTGTACTGGGCGCAGATGGGATTGGGCAAGCGCAGCGTCGTCATCGACCTGGACTCGGCGCCGGGGCGCGATGAGTTCCGCGCTCTGCTTGCAACCGCCGATGTGCTGATCGAGTCGTTCGATCCCGGCACGATGGCGAACTTGGGCCTGGGCTATGACGATGTCAAGGACGAACTGCCCGACCTGATCTACGTGTCGGTGACGCCGTACGGACAGGATGGACCCCATGCCGACCGTCCAGCGACTGATCTGACGCTCGAGTCCGCCGGCGGGCTCGTCGGCCTGCAGGGTGACGGCGACCGTCCACCGGTACCGGTGGGACTGCCGCAGGCATCGATCCACGCCGGCGTGCAAGCGGCGGCTGACACCTCGATTGCCTTGCGCGAGCGTGAGATGTCGGGTCTCGGTCAGCACCTCGATGTGTCGATGCAGGCGGCAGTTGTATGGACGCTGATGAACGCGACCGGATTCCCGCCGAACACGGGCGGCGATCCGCCCGGCACCTGCGCAGAGCGCGGCGGCGCCGGAGTGAACTCCGCCGGTGCGGTCATGGGCGTCCATCCTTGCCTCGACGGCTACATCGTCTTCAGCATCGTGCCCGGCGGACTGGGACTGCGGCATTCAACCCTGGTCCTCAAGTGGATAGAGGAAGAGGGCGAGCTGATCGGAGAGCTGGAGGGCGCAAACATCGACGAGTGGGCGGCCAAGATCGCTCGTCTTGTGACCGAAGATCCGGCCGAAGTGGGTCGCCAGGTGTTGATCGCGACCGAGAACATGCATCACTTCGTTGCCAAGAAGACGATGGCCGAGTGCTTCGAGCGCGCCGTCCGCGACAGCTTCATGATGGCCCCGCTCTACACGATGGAGGACATCGCAAACGATGCGCACCTCGCCGCCCGCGACTTCTGGGTCGAGCTGGAAGGTCACCGCTATCCCGGGCCGTTCGCCAAGCTTTCCGAGACGCCGTTGCAACTCGTCCGGCCCGCTCCTACGCTCGGCCAGGACCAGGAGCTGCTTGACCTCGCCGGCAGCATTTCGAAGCGCTCCACTCGCGTACCCAGATCGTCAAACGGCGTGCGCGGCGCGGACGGCGGCGCGCTGCACGGCGTCAAGATCGCCGATTTCGCCTGGGTCGGCGTGGGACCGCTGATCTCCAAGTCGATGGCCGACCACGGCGCGACCGTCGTGCACATCGAGTCGGCAACGCGTCCCGATGTGCTCCGACTCGCGCCGCCGTTCAAGGACAACGAGCCGGGCATGGACCGCGCCCAGTTCATGGCCAACTTCAACTCGTCCAAGATCGGCGTCGCGCTACGTCTGGACACGGAACAAGGACACGAATACGCGCGCCAACTCATCGACTGGGCAGATGTGGTGGTCGAATCGTTCACGCCGGGCACGATGAAGCGGTTCGGCTTCGACTACGCGGCGCTCAGTAAGGAGCGTCCCGAGCTGATCATGCTCAGCACCTGCCTACGCGGCCAATCCGGCCCGGAGTCGACGTATCCCGGCTTCGGTCTGCAAGGCGCCTGTCTCTCGGGCCTGCATAGGATCACCGGCTGGCCGGACCGTCAGCCTGCGGGTACCTGGGGCGCGTACACCGACTTCATCAATCCGCGCTTCGGATCCGGCGTACTGGCGGCAGCAGTTCGGCATCGCGATCTGACCGGCAAGGGACAGTACATCGACCTGGCGCAGAGCGAAGCGGGGATCCACTTCGCCGCGCCGCTGCTCCTCGACTACCTCGAAAACGGCCGCATCGCGCGAGCGCCGGGCCACGACTCGATGTACGCAGCGCCCAACGGCGTGTTCCGCGTCGGCGAGGGCGAACGCTACGTGGCGATCGCCACCGAAACCGCCGAGCAGTGGAATGCGCTGAGGAACACCGCCGGACTGGACCACTGGTCGGGCCCCGAGTACGACGACCTGTCGGAGAGAATCGCAGCCAAATCGGAGATCGAGGCCGCGCTTGCCGACTGGTGCGCCCCGCAGACCGCCGATGCAGTGGTCGATTGCCTGACATCCCTCGGGGTGCCGGCGGCCCTCGTGCAGTGGCCTTCTGATCTGTACCAGGATGCTCAGCTCACTCACCGAAACTTCTTCGTCACGCTGGATCACTCGGTGATGGGGCCGACGCCCTACGACGGGCTGGTGACCAGGTTCTCGGGCGGCACTGCGAAGCTGCGCCGCGCCGCGCCCGCGATCGGCGAGCACAACCACTACGTGCTTTCCGAGATTCTCAATGCGTCCGACGACGAGATCACTGATGCACTGGTCGCCGGCGTCTTGCAGTAGCCGCCTTCGCACTGACATCCCCTAAACTGTCAACATCGAATTGCAGGGAAGGACATGAAGCATGGCTAAGCGCACGATGCGCGGCGAGTCGGCGATCATCGGCGTCGGCGAGACGACCTACTACAAGCGCGGACGCTCGCCGGATGCCGAATTCAAACTGGTGGTCGAGGCGATCCTCAAGGCCAGTGCCGACGCCGGCATCGACCCGCGCGAGATCGACGGCTTCGCCTCCTACTCCAACGACCGCAACGACCCCTCGCGGATCGCCGCGGCATTGGACATCAAGGATCTGCGCTTCTCCAACATGGAATGGGGCGGCGGCGGCGGCGGCGGTTCGGCGGCTTGCGCCCACGCGGCTGCCGCAGTCGCGACCGGACTCGCCGACACGGTGGTCGTGTTCCGCGGACTCGCGCAGGGACAGTTCGGACGCTTCGGCCAGGGCGCTCAGGTGCCGCACGTGCGCGGCGACCAGGCCTACACCGCGCCCTACGGCCTGATGTCCCCCGCGCAGTCGTTCGCGATGCGTGTCCACCGCCTGTTCGACGACCACGGGATCACGCAGGACACGCTGAAGGCTTGCTCTCTCGCGTCCTACCACCACGCGCAGAACAACCCCCGCGCGGTCATGTACGGCCGACCGCTCTCGCCCGAGGACTACGACGCTTCGCGCTGGATTGTGGAGCCGTTCCATCTGTTCGACTGCTGCCAGGAGAACGACGGCGGCGCGGCGATGATCTTCGTCTCCGCAGATCGCGCCAAGGACTTCGCCAAGACTCCGGTTTACTTCCTCGGCGGCGCAGTCGGCTCCGGTAATCGGGCGGGCTCCAGTTCGCACAACGCCACCGACTACGCCACATCCAACTTCAAAACGGTTGCGCCGCGCATGTACGACATGGCCGAGGTCAAGCCCGAGGAAGTCGATGTCGCACAGGTCTACGAGAACTTCACCGGCGGCGTCGTGATGAGCATCATCGAGCACGGCCTGACCAGCTACGAAGAGGCCAACGACTTCATCACCTTCGAGAATCTGACCGCACCGAACGGCAAGATGCCGATCAACACCAGCGGCGGCAACCTCGCCGAGTGCTACATGCACGGGCTGGAGTTGAACATTGAGGCCGTGCGCCAGGTGCGCGGCGAGTCCTGTAACCAGGTGCCGGACGTGAACGTGTCGCTGGTCGCATCCGGGCCAATGGTCACGCCGGTCTCCGACATGATTGTCGGTTCTGAGGCGGTGCTCTAATGGCGAATCCAGGAAGGTACTACCTCGGCGAGGGCATGCCCGCGCCTGCGCCGGCGATTGACGGCCTCGACACCGAGTACTGGGAAGGCCTGAAGCAGCACAAGCTGTTCGTCCAGCACTGCCACACGTGCGACCGCCCCCAGTTCGGTCCCGAGTGGGTTTGCCACATCTGTCACAGCTTCGATCTCGGCTGGCGGGAGGTCGAGGGCAACGGACGGATCTTCTCTTGGGAGCGCGTCTGGCACCCGGTCCACCCTGCGCTGCAGGACTCCTGCCCCTACCTCGTGGTGCTCGTCGAGTTGCCGAACCACGAGAACGTCCGCATGGTCGGGAATCTGCTTGGCGACCCGATGCAACCGGTCGAGATTGGCGCGGAGGTTCGACCGGTCTTCGAGGACCACGACGGCGACGATCCGTACACGCTCGTGCACTGGGAACTCGTCGGATAGCAGGCGCAACTCCACAGCGATTGCGCGCGCCAAAGGTCTGAAGACCGCGCGGGTTTCACTTGGCCCGACTGAACAGGGCCCTAGTTGCCCGAGCCTGCTTGAGCGCGCAGAAACTCCGTCACCAACTCCGCCGTCCGTTCGGGATGCTGGATGTGGGGGAAGTGGCCGCAGTCGTCCCAGACGTGGACCTCGGCGTCGGCGAAGGTCTCCCTCTGGCGCTCGGCGTACCGCCAGCTGATGAACGGATCGTTGCGGCCGTAGATCACCAGCGCCGGGAGCTTGCGGGGCGACAGCGCCTGGCGCAGGATGTGTCCCTCGTCGAAGTCTGTGTTGCGATACAACTCCAGCGTGACCCGTCGCGTGTCGCGGTCGTCTTCGGTGATCAGCTCGTCCAGCCATTGCGGATGCAACCCGCGCGGGTTGCCCCAGCGCATGAACAGCTTGAAGGCGGGACGAGTCGTGATCAGCTGGAGGATCTCGCCGGCGTACTTTGTGCGCCAGATGTTCGCGACCAGGTTGCCGGGATAGTCCTCCAGCACGCCGCCGTCCAGCAGCATCACCGAGAGGCACTTGTCCGGATTCATCGCCGCCCACATCAGGCCGGTCTGCGAGTGAAAGCTGTGCATCAGGAGGTGAACTCGCTTGAGCCCGAGTTCGTTCAGTGCGGGCGACAGCCAGGTCTGATAACCCTCGATCGAGTACGGAAAGTCCTTCGGCTTGTCGGCCCGACCGAATCCGGGAAGGTCAATCGCCACAGCCCGCATGATCTCGCTGATCGCCGGCATCACGAACTGAAAGTCTCGGCCCGAACCCGGAACTGAGTGCAGACAGACGACGGCTTCTTCGCTGTGGCCGTCCCCGAGTTCCGTAATCACTCCGGCAACGCCGTTGATCGTGAGCCGCGACTCCCTGAGCTCAGCCATCGGGGGCCCTCGTCTGAGTCGGTTGGCCGGAGGCAGCCTGTGTCTGAGGTGCTCGTTCGCTGCCATTGGAGGTGGCAGGCGTCCCCTTCGCGATTGGCGCCACACACCACGGGCAAATCTGCCAGCTTGGGTCCAGGACGCGCTCGCACGTCGCGCAAGAGGTGCGCAGCGGCAACGCGCAGCGCGGACAGGCGAGGTAGTCGGCGAGGATTTCGCAGCCGCAGCGCGGACAGGGCGTAGTCTGCTGTAGCTCGCGGGTCAACGCGGTCGACTCCAGCCGATGCTCCTCCGCCTCCTGCAGCGTCAGCGGCGGGCGCAGCACGCGGTAGACGACCAATCCCGGAAAGTTGAAGATCAGCACGATCAGGGCGAAGACAATCTGCGCCATCGGCTCGGTCGTGCGCTGGTGGATATCGCGCGCCGTCCAGACGACCGCCGAGAGCCAGAGCACGACGAAGTAGGCGCCGACGACCAGCGCGAGTATCAGGCCGGTGTTCTCAGGTGAGCCCCCGGGCCAGGAGATGCCAACGCCATCGAGCATGAATCGCCTCTGTTGTCATCCCCCGCTCAGGCCACTATAGGCCGAATCCCGCACTATGCTCGCTGCAATGAGCGATGTTTCCGCCCAACCCGCAGTCGTGATCGACCTGGACCATCTCAACGAAGCCCAACGGGCGGCGGTTACCCATCCGCACGGTCCCTTGCTTGTGATTGCCGGCCCGGGCTCGGGCAAGACCCGCGTGATCACGCACCGCATCGCCTGGCTGATCGAACAGGGCACGCCGCCCTGGCGAATTCTCGCGGTCACGTTCACAAACCGGGCAGCCCGGGAGATGCGGACCCGGTTGGAGTCGCTGATTGGTCCGGAGCAGAGCAACGACGTCTGGCTGGGCACCTTCCACCGCATCTGCGTGCGCATGCTGCGCTCGCAGGGCCAGGAGATCGGCGTACCGCGAAACTTCGTGATCTTCGACAGCGACGATCAGATGCAGGTCGTGCGCAATGCGCTCAAGGACCTCCAGGTGGATCCGAAGCAGTATCCGCCGCGCGCTCTGCTCAGCCGCATCTCTCGGGTCAAGTCGGAAGGCACGTCCGAGCAGGAGTTCGCCGCCTCAACCGGTTCCTACTTCGACGAGATCGCCAGCCGGGTCTGGTCGCGCTACACGGCCCAACTGACCGAGGCGGCTGCGCTCGACTTCGACGACCTGCTGTTGAAGACGCTCGACCTCTTTGAGAACGACTCGGTGCGGCGCAGCTATGAAGATCGCTTCGACCACGTCCTGGTCGACGAGTTCCAGGACACATCGACGACTCAGTACCAACTCGCTCGAGCCTGGTCGGCCGGCAACGGCAACCTGACTGTCGTCGGCGACCCCGACCAGTCGATCTACTCATGGCGGTCGGCCGACATTCGCAACCTGAACTACTTTGTCCGCGACCACCGGGAAGCAACCGAGGTCCAACTTAACAACAACTACCGCTCGACGCAGCAGATCCTCGACGCGGCGAACGCCGTAATCGACCGGGCGGCCGACCGGATCAAGCGCCGCCTGGTGACCGACAACCATGACGGGCCGCTGCCGCGGTGGCACGAGGCCTATAGCGAGTCGGACGAAGCGGAGTACATCTCGAGCCACGTCGAGCTCGGACTGCGCGACGGCTCGCTGCGTCCCGGCGATGCCGCCGTGCTCTATCGCACAAATGCACAGTCGCGCGCGATTGAAGAGTCGCTGGTCCAGCACGGGATTCCCTATCGGCTGGTCGGCGCGACCCGCTTCTACGACCGCAGAGAGGTGCGCGACCTGCTCGCCTATCTGCGCCTGGTACGCAATGCCGCCGACCCCGTGGCGTTCACACGGGTGGTCAACGTGCCGACCCGCGGGATCGGCGCAAAGACGCTCGACCTGCTCACCGACTGGTCGGCGGTCAACGCGCGATCTGCGTTCCAGGCTGCCGCCACGGCTGCCGGCATCGACGCCGATGCACTTCGCGGATACGTCACGCCGCCGCAAGTGTCTCGCCGCGCCGCGGCGTCGCTGAAGGAGTTCGTCAAGCTGGTCGAAGATGCGCGAGAACAGGCATCGCGCGAGCCGCTCTCCGACGTGCTCAGGTCAATCCTGGTCAAGATCCGATACCGCGAGTGGTTGGTCAGGCAGTCCGATACCGAGACGGAAGCGGAAAGCCGTTGGGAGAACGTGCAGGAGCTGATCACGGTGACCGAGAACTACTCGGAGATCGCTCCGGGCGCAGCGTTGGACGCGTTCCTCGAGGATGTCGCGCTGGTCGCCGATGTCGACGATCTGCCCGACGGTCCGCCCGACGCCGTCACGTTGATCACATTGCACCAGGCAAAGGGGCTGGAG
Organism: Chloroflexota bacterium; assembly: GCA_026705105.1. Classification (GTDB taxonomy): domain Bacteria; phylum Chloroflexota; class Dehalococcoidia; order Bin125; family Bin125; genus Bin125. The sequence goes on from JAPPBK010000230.1 coordinate 9,727, forward strand.
TTCCCCGTCGTCTTCATGGTCGGCATGGAGGAGTACCTGCTGCCGCACCAGCTCTCGATGGACGATCCGAAGCAGCTCCAGGAAGAACGCCGGCTCTGTTATGTCGGAATGACTCGCGCGATGCGCGAGTTGCACCTGCTCCATGCCTTTCGCCGCGCCTACCAGGGACGCAGCGGACACAACCCGCCGTCACGCTTCCTCGCAGACATCCCCGAAGAACTGTTGCAGCGCCACCAACGACAGCAGGCGCGAGTCGGCAACGATGTCCGGCCCGCACGTAACCGCACCGTCCGCTGGGAAGACTTCGATTCGTTCGATCCCGAACCGCTCACAGCGCCTTCGATTGGTCTCAAAGAAGGCGACGAAGTCTCGCACGAGATCTTTGGCCACGGCGTCGTGATTGCGCTGCGCACTATCGGACGCGATGCCGAGGTGACCGTGCGATTCGCCGACACAGGCGTCAAGCGCCTGCTGGCCTCAATGGCCAATCTCACGCGGGCGTAGCGCGCTGTTCCTGCTCCCGCGTCCTGACGCCGCGCTCGAACGCACCCAGGGCGTCGCGCAGGGCGTCCTCCGCGGACACGTCCAGGTCACGGGCCTCCTGCACGAGATCGAGCAGCCGCCCTCCAAGCTCGGCGCTCGCGGCCGCATCTCGCACGAACCCGTTGCGTTCTGCACGGCCGAGGATCGACTGCGCCCGTGCCAGCGCCGGCAGCGTCCGCGGCACGCCGTCGAGCACCGACTCCCGCTGCGGTCGCTCTTGCGCCTTGAGCCGCTCCCAGGCGCCCTCGACCAGCTTCGGCGTGTCCGCCGTGCCTTCGCCGAAGACGTGCGGGTGCCGGCGCACGAGCTTGGCCCGGATGCCCTCCGACACATCGTCCAGCGTGAACTCCCCCGCCTGCTCCGCCAGCTTGGCGTGCAACACGACTTGCATCATCAGGTCGCCCAGTTCTTCGCACAACTCGGCCGGGTCACCCGCGGCGATCGCCTCCAACACTTCGTACGTCTCCTCCAGCAGGTGCGGTCGCAGACTTTCGTGCGTCTGCGCGTTGTCCCAGGGGCAGCCATCGACCGGATCCCGAAGCCGATCCATCACGCCGCGCACGCCGTCGGGCGCCTGGCGGACATCGAACAACGGAATCGGCTCCAGCACAATCGCAACCGCGTCGGACGCCAAATCGTCCGGTATGACTGCCAGCGTGGCCTCGCGGACGCGGAACGTCGTGTCGATCACGCGCAGTGGATGTTCGCTCGGATAGTGACGCAGCGCGTCCGGCAGTTTCGAGCGATCGTCAATCAAGACCACCAGTCGGCCCGTCGTGATTGGCGGCTCGTCGGCTGTCGCCCGCGTGATGGTCAGCGTCGGTTCGCGCTCCAGACCGGCTGCGTCGATGATCTGGGACAGACTCACGGACATTGGCGAACTCCGGCTGACGATACGCTCAGGCTTGACATATGAAGCCTATCGCCCGCATCTCGCCGACCCGCCTGCTCGCCGCGCTGTCGCTCGTAGCGCTCGCGCTCGCGCTGTTCACGCTGCCGGTCGCGTTCACGGTTCGCTACGCCACGACCTCCGCCTCCTGGTGGGAGCGAGGCTTCGAGCGCTACGACGCCACCGGACGCACCGGGCTCCCCCAGCATGAAGTGCTCAGGATTGCGGAAGAGACGCGCGACTATCTGACCAACAACGACGAACGCCTGGCGGTTGAGGTTGGCGGCGCGCCCTTCTACAGCGAGCGCGAAATCCTGCACATGATCGACGTCAAGCGCTTGCTGGCCCGCACCTTCGACGCCGGCTGGGCCGCACTCGGATTCATCGTCGCATTCATCACACTGACCGCGTGGCGGCGACGACGCGACGCGCCCTCCGCGCTGGCGCGGTCAACGCTCTCAGCCTGCGGAGTCGTCACGTTGCTGGTGGTGGTGCTGGGCGTCATCGGCATCGCCGGGTTCGACTCCGCGTTCCGACAGTTCCACCTGCTCTTCTTCACCAACGACCTCTGGCAACTCAGCTCCCGTGATGGCCTGATTCAACTCTTCCCGCAGCGATTCTTCTTCGACACGACCATGCTGATCGGCGGCGTGACGCTGGCGTTCGTTGTTGCTGCCGGCGCGGGATCGGCGATCTACTTGCGGCGGCTGCGGCGGCTGCCGCGGTGCGATCGGCCCGACCGCAGTCAGGAGTCCGGAGCCTCGTAGGCGCCCGCCTCGTACCAGCCGGCGGTGAACAGCAATCCACCGTGCCGCACGACCCAGGTGTGCTTCTGTTCCTGTTCGCCGCTTTCGGGATTGAGGAACACGTAGCTCACCCAACCGCGGTCTTC
>JAPPBK010000302.1 GCA_026705105.1 Chloroflexota bacterium
TGCCTGCGCGACAACGAGGTCACGCACCGCTGCGTGACCTGCTCGAAGAATTACCGCTGCGAGCTGCAAACCACCTGCGACGCCGCCGACGTGGGCCGGGCCAACGTCGAGCCGTATCTGGACGAGGCGCGCACCTACTACCGCTTCCAGCAGCCGGAGCCCGATCGGGCGAACCCGTTCTTCGAGTTCGACCCGCAGATGTGCATCATCTGCACGCGCTGCGTGCGGGCCTGCGACGACCTGCGCCACACGACGGCGATCACGCTGGCGGGGCGCGGATTCTCCACGCGGATCGCCTTCGGCGCGGGCGGACAGATTGACGAGTCGAACTGCGATTTCTGCGGCGCCTGCATCGACGTCTGCCCGACGGCGACGCTAATGGAAGCGCCGAACAAGTGGGTCGCACGACCAGACAAGTGGGTGACGACGACCTGCACCGAGTGCTCGATGGGCTGCACGATCCAGATGGGCGTGCGCGACGGCCGCGGGGTGCAGGTGCGGCCGGGCAACGGCAACGACGTGTCGCGATCGCAGATCTGCGTGCGCGGCCGCTTCGGCTACGACCAGACCCGCGACAAGGATCGACTGCGGGCCGCGACCATCGGTCGTGGCGAGGACGCCTTCGAGCAAGACGGCGACGCGGTTGCGCAACACGCCGCCGCGGCGCTCACAGCGATCATCGAAGAGCACGGCGCGGGCGCGGTCGGCATCCTCGGTTCGGGGCAAATGACGCTGGAAGAGCTGTACGCGCTGCGCACACTGGCGACCCGAACCGGCGTGGTCAACCTCGACTCGTCGCTCGGTCCGATCACCGCCGCCATCGGCGAGGCGCTGAACGACGCGTTCGGCTCCGAGCATCTGCCGTCGCGCCTGACCTCGGTTGAATCCGCCGACCTGATCGTCGCCATCGGCGACGACATCTCGTCCTCGAACAACGTGCTGGGCGTGCGGATCAAGGACGCGGTGGCGAACAACGGCGCATCGCTGATCAGCATTTCCTCGCGGCGCAATCCGCTGGCCGACTACGCGGTCAATGATGCGCACGCGATCCATCCCGCGAACGGCGACCTGGCCTCGGTGGCGCAGTCGCTGGCGAGTCAGGTGCTCAAGGACCTCGACGTCCGCACCGGACTTACCGACGTGGAGGGGCTTGCCGACGTGAGCGGCTCGACCGCCGGGATTGACACCGCGGCGGCGACGGCGCTTCGGCGGCGTGGCGGCGCGGCGGCGGTTGTCGTCGCGCCCTCGCGCTCCAAGGCCGCGCAGGCTGGCGCGCAGGTTCGCGCCGCGGCCAACCTGGCGATCGCGCTAGCAGGTCCGGCCGATGCGCCTTCGGCGCTGCACGTCTTGCCGCCGGAGGCGAACTCTGTTGGCCTGCGGGACCTGGGCATTGCTCCGGGCGAGGGCGGGCTGGATGTCGACGGGATGCTGGAGGCGGCACGTAACGGCAGACTGAAGGCGCTGCTCGTGGCGCGGGATAATCCCGTGCTGCTCCACTCCGATCAGGCCGCGACGATAGCGGCGCTCAGCAACCTTGATTGTCTCGTCGTGATCGACGAAGTGGCGAGCGGACCCGCGCAGCTTGCGACGCACGTCTTGCCGGACGTCTCGGCCTTCGCCAAGGACGGCCATATCACCAACGCGGATCGACAGATCCTGCGTCTGCGCAGCGCAGCGGCGGTCCAGCGCAATGCGAGAACGCTGACTTCGTGGCTGTCCGCACTGAGCGCCGGCCTGCCGGCTGTTGAGACGCCAACGACGACCGAAGACGGTGAACCGGGCGCACCGATACCCGCGCCCGAGCAGCCGGCCGACGAGCGCGCGGCTCGCGCGGCGCTGGCGTCGTTGGACAGCCGATACGCCGCGCTTGAAGCAGTGGGCGCGTCGCAGTCGCGGATGCCAATCAACGGCGCGGCGACGCAGCGCTTCCTCGCCGTCGGCGAGCACGGCGCGCCGGCTTCGGAACAGGGCCTGACCCTGCTGACGGGGCGCGACCTGTACACCGACCGCCTGTCAGCCGCGCGCGGTGAAGTGAATGCCGACCTGTTGGAGCGCTCCGGTTCCCTGCAG
>JAPPBK010000110.1 GCA_026705105.1 Chloroflexota bacterium
ACTCGGAGGACAACTCAAGGGCGGCTACTATCCGACCCCGCCGCGCGTGGTCGACTACGTCCGCTCGCTGCTGTTCGCGCCCATCCGCTACGGCCGCAGCAGGACCGACATCGTGCGCCTGCTCGATCCCTGCTGCGGTCCGGGCGACGCCTTGAGGCACCTGGCGGACTCGCTCAACCGCCACGTGACGGTCGAGACCTACGGGGTCGAGCTGCACACCGAGCGGGCGCAGGTGGCGGCCGAGCGGTTGGAACACGCGCTCTCGAGCGACCTCTTCCGCTGCTCGATCGCCAACCGCACGTTCAATCTGCTCTGGCTCAACCCGCCCTACGACCACGACCGCGAGGACAAGCGGGTGGAGCACGCGTTCCTGACGCACTGCTCGCGCTACCTGGAGCCGGAGGGGGTGCTGGTCTACATCATCCCGCGCGCGCAGATCGCGACCTCGGCGCGGTTCCTGACGACCAACTACCGGCGCGTCCGGGCCTGGTCGTTCCCCGAGCCCGAGGTCGAAGCGTTCGACCAGGCCGTCGTGCTGGGCGTGCGCAAGCCGCAGCCGCGGCCCGACGCGCGAGCGATGCACGACCTGATCGCGAGCGTTGACGACCTCGCGCCGCTGAGTCGCGGCCTGACGCCCGAGTACGACGTGACGATGTCGCCGCCCGGCCCCGTGATGTTCACGACCCGGGTGATCGACTTCCGGAAGGCGGTCGCCGAAGCGCGCAGGCGCGGGCTCTGGACCCAGGACGAGATCACCGAGGCGTTCTGGCCGCCGACCGACGCGACCGCGCGCCCGTTGATGCCGCTGCGCAAGGGACACCTGGCGATGCTGGTCGCGGCCGGCTTCCTCGACAACCTCGAGCTGGAGACGCCCGAATCGCGCGTCCTGGTCAAGGGACGCACGACCAAGGAGATGGTCCTGGTCGAGGAGGGCGAGACGCACGACGTCTACCGCGAACAGCTGCGCACCAGCGTGGTCACGCTCGACCTCGACTCGGGCCGGATCGAACGGATCGAGGCGTAGCCGATCAACCCCAACCACACTCGTGCGACTGAACGCCGCCGAGACACACCTGAAAGGAACCCATGACCACCGAGACCACCAGCCGACCCGACTACCAACCCTACACGGACTGGCACTGCGACCACCACCGGGACGAGACCTACGCCGGTCCCGTCCTATACATCCTGGTCGACGAGACCGAAACGACCGCGACCCCGCTCTGCACCGACTGCGTGCAGCGCCTGCTGCTCGCGTTCGCCGCGCAGCAGGAAGCCGAAGCCGACAAGCGACCCCGCTCGTTCGAAGTGCTGACCATCGCCGCCTATATCGAGGCCTTGAGAGGACTGCCGCCGATCGGATGTCCCTGGCCCGGCTACGGCGAGGACGAGACGGGAGCGATCGCGCCATCGGGAGACGAGGAGTGCGATCACCACTTCACTCTCCCGGCGCGCCCGACCCATGAGCAGCTGACCTCGCTGGTCGAGGACGCGATGGGCCACGCCTGCGCGCACCCCCGCGAGCACCGCGAGTTCTAACTGCCCACACAGGCACGAACAGGAGACCCACCATGCCCCGACTCAGAGTGCACTACGCCTGCGACCGCTGCGGGCACACGTCCACGGCCGAGTACTTCGACTACCGCTACCACGAGACCGAGTCCGTCCGCATGCCCTGCGGCGGCTGCGGCTACATGACCGAGCACACGCCACAGTCCGCCGACCGGATCACGGACGACGGCCGCTAGCCAAAACGGCTTCCCACGGAACCAAGCGAGCGGGCGAGGGATTAGGCCCCTCGCCCGCTCTAGTCAGATACGGAGACCTGACATGACCCAGACTACCCAGTGCGGCTTCTGCCGCGAGACCTACGAGGTCGGAGACCAGTCCTACACCCCCGACGCCGAGGCACTGCCGCTCAACCAGTGCGCGACCTGCGCCCGGCAGGAGGCCCGCGGCGCTTGCGAGCGCGACTACCCAATGTTCGAGCCACGAGCCCTTGAACGTGCGGAAGTCGAGCGCCAGGTGCTGGCCGAGAGCACGGCCCCGGACGGCCGCTACGTCGAGC
>JAPPBK010000322.1 GCA_026705105.1 Chloroflexota bacterium
GTTGGACATGTGGCGCATCGTCTTGCCCGAGTACATCCGCCCGATTCGGGTGTCCTCGTCGACGGCGGCGACGAGCTTGTCCCACTGGACCTTGCGCGTCCACTCGTCGGTTTCGCCCCGCTCCTCGGAGTCCTGATAGGCCTCCCAGGTGCCGAGGAATGCGGTGCCGCACCAGATCGCCTCCGCGCCCAGCGAGAGCGCGGCCATCAACCCGCGTCCGTCCATGATGCCGCCGGCGGCGATCGTTTTGGTTGGGGCGATGGCGTCGGCGACCTGCGGGACGAGCGCGAGCGTGCCGATCCGGCCGGTGTGTCCGCCGGCCTCGGTGCCCTGGGCGACGACGGCGTCGACATTGGCGGCGGCGACGCGGCGCGCGTTGCGGGTATTGCCGACCAGGCCGATCACTTTCATCCCCTGCGCGTGCGCGTCGGGCACCATCCAGCCGGGATTGCCCAGACCGGAGGCGAAGACGGGCACGCGCTCGTCGAGGATGACCTCGACCTGCTGGCGGAAGTACTCCTGGGTCAGAGGGGGGCGATCGAGCGGCGCCGAAGGATCGGGAATCTCGAACTCCTGCTTGAGCTGGTCGACGAAGTGGTGATGCTCGGTGGAGATCTCGAGTTCCAGGTCTTCGCGGTTGCCGGAGTCGGCGATCGAAGAGGGCAGCAGCAGGTCGACGCCGAAGGGCTTGTCGGTCAATGAGCGGACCTTGGCGATCATCCCGTGCAGTTCGTCGGGTGTGTAGCCGGTCGCGCCCACGACGCCGAGTCCACCGGCCTCGGAGACGGCGGCGGCGAGCGTCGGTCCGGCCGCGCCGCCCATACCGGCGAGCATGATCGGGTACTCGATACCGAGCATGTCGCAGAGTTCAGTCTTGAGTGGGGAAGCCATGTGCGCGGCCTTTCACTAGTAGTTGGGCGGGGTTGTGGGATTGTCGGTATGGTATCAGTGCTCCGACAGGGGTCGCGGTCAGCCGGCCGGGGGACTGCGTGGCCGGGCAGTGACGGGCAGGCAACAATGAATGACTTGACGAGCGGGCGGACGCGGACTAGTCTGATGTCTAGTCAGATTGAAGTTGAATCGGGAGGTGGGATGTGAGCAAGAGCTACGAACCTCGAGAGCCGAAACACTGGCAGGTGCAAGAGGCCAAGGCCAAGTTTAGCGCCGTGCTGGACGCTGCCCAAGAGGAAGGACCCCAGTTCGTGACTCGGCGCGGCGTCGAGACCGCCGTGATTGTGCCGATCGCACAATGGCGTCGGCTCACCCAGCCGAAGGGCAGATACCGCGACGTCAAGGAGTGGCTGTTGGCGCCCGAGGCGCGCACCCATGAGCTTGTCCCGCCGCAGCTCGAGTGGGAGCTGCCTCCGCCGCCGAGCTTCGACTAGCGCATCATGCACCTGGTTGACACCAACGTTGTATCCGAGTTGCGTCGCCCACGGCCGAGTCGGAGAGTGCTCGCCTGGCTGGATCAGGTGAGCTCGGACGATTTGTACTTCAGCGTGATGACGATTGCGGAGATCGAGCGTGGAATCGAGAAACAGCGAGCCAAGAACCCGGCCAAGGCACGGGAAATCAGCGAGTGGCTGGAGAGCCGATTGCTCACTGGCTTTCAGATCCTGCCGTTTGATCTTCGGGCCGCGCGCGTGTGGGGACGGATGATGCACAACCAACAGGCGAGGCTGGCGCAGGACGCGATCATTGCGGCGACCGCCCAGGTCCACGGTCTTACTGTGGTAACCCGGGACGTCAAGGACTTCCGGCGTCTGGGTGTGGCGTATCTCAATCCGTGGGAACACGCTGGCTGAAACGACGATTCGCGATCAGGTACCGGCCGGGCCGACGATCGTGATCTCCTCACCCAGGGCGGCGAGTCCGAGGGCGTGTTGCAGCTCGTCGGTTTTCCAGGCCATGACGATGCCTCCGGTGAGGTCGCGGTAGAGCCGCTCGAGCGGTTGCCCCTTGACGTAGGCGTGGGCTCCGGTGGTCTTGATGCTGATCTGGGCAACCTCCTCGGCCATGCGCCGCAAGTGATGCGTCGTGCGCACCTGCATGCGGATGAAGGACTGGCGGTCGGGGTAGGCCGTGTCGACTTCGCGGACGGCGTGATAGAGCATGGCCCTGGCCGAGGCGATCCAACTATCCATTTCGCCCAGCGCCATTTGCGCCCAGGCCTGCTGAGAGCGCAGCTCAAGGGTGCCGCCCAGCGGACTGTTGGCCGACGCGAGATAACCGCGGCGCTGTTCCAGGTAGGCAATGGTCTCGTCGAACATCGCCTGGGCATTGCCCAGCCAGATCGCGCAGATGCCGAGTCCGGGCAGCGCGCGGCGCTGCCATTGGAGCTGGGGGATCATCTGTTCGCCCATGCGCAGCAGCGAGATCGGCACGACGAAGCAGTCCGCGCGGGGAATCCGCAGGTCTTCGATCACGACATCGTGGGAGGCCGTCGAGCGCAAGCCCATGCCGTTCCAGTTGCCCCGGTTCGTGATCGCATCTTGTTTGAACTCGGGCAGCGCGATCACGAGGTCCGGTTCTGAGGGCCGTTCGATCAGGCCGCCGATCATCGCGTAGCTGGCGGCATCGGCGCCGGAGGCGAAGCCGGCTCGCCCGGAGAGCACGAGCTCGTCGCCGTCTTCGATCGCATGGTAGCCGCTGGTCGTGTTGTCGAGCTCGCGAGAGGGGATGCTGCCGGGCGCGCAGCACCATGCGCCTGCGGCGCACGCCCGCAGCACATGGTCGCGGTGCGGATAGGGCGGCAGAGCGCCGGCGATCGACATGACAAGCAGATGCATGTTCAGCGCGACGGCGGTGGACGGGTCACCGTACGCGATCTCTTCGATGACGCGGATGTAGGTCTCGCCGTCAGCTTCCAGTCCGCCGAAGGTCTCAGGAATGATCAGCCCCGCGACTCCAAGCTCGGCCAGCTCGTTGAAGTTCTCGATTGGCAGCGCGCCGTCTAGATCGGCTGCCTCAGCGCGTTCGCGGAAGGGACCTCTGGCAAGCTCCCGGACCTGATCGATCAACTGTTGCGAGGCTTCGGCGTCCATGAGTACTCCATCGGGTGACGGTGATGTGCGACCACGTCAGCGTATCGGCCTGTTCGGCTCGAGCGTTAGCATTTCCGCAGGACACGGAGTTCTCTGGAAAGGGCGACATTGATGCCGTCGATCAACACGCTGCATGGTGAACTGGACACGTCGGAGCTTGGCCGCACGCTGATTCACGAGCACATCGGGATTCGTTCGCCGGGTATCTCCGAGAACTGGCCGGAGCTGTGGGACGAAGCAGGTTGCGTGGCGTCGGCGGACGAGAAACTGAACGCGTTGCAGCAGCGGGGCGTGAGCACGGTCGTCGATCTCTCGACCGCCGACCTGGGCCGCGACATGGGCTTCCTCCAGAAGGTCTCGCAGGTGACCTCGATCAACGTCGTGGTCTGCACCGGTATCTACTGGCTGCGCTCGATGTACTGGCGGGGACGACCGGCGGAGATGCTGACGCAGGTCTTCATCAAGGACATCACTGAGGGCGTCGCCGGCACCGAAGTGAGGGCGAACATCATTAAGCTGGCCTCGGATGACCAGGGCGGCGGAGTTGACGAGTACAACGAGAAGTGCCTGCGCGCCGGAGCGCGGGCACATCGCGCGACCGGCGTGCCGATCGCGACTCACAACGGTCCGCCCGAGCTGGGCGCCAGGCAGCAGGACATCTTCGAGGACGAGGGCTGCGATCTTTCGCGCATCGTGATCGGCCACGTCGGCGACACGGCCGATACCGACTACCTGAAATCGCTGATGGACCGGGGATCGTACGTCGGCCTGGATCGGTTTGGACTGGACGGGATTCTGCCCTTCGACGATCGGGTAAACACGGTGGTCAAGCTGGCTGCCGAGGGCTACGCCGAGCGCATGTTGCTCGCGCACGACGCCTCCTGTTGCCTGGACTGGATGCCCGACATCGACGCGGTCCGCGTGGCGCAGCCGAACTGGCACTTCAATCACATCCCGGATGATGTGGTGCCTGCATTGCTCGAGCGGGGGGTGACGCAGTCTCAGGTCGATCAGATGCTAATCGGCAATCCGCGCGACCTGTTCGAGAAGCAGGGCGCGTACTAGGTGGCGGCGCAGGAGTTCGAAGCCGCCGACATCCTCTCCGCCGCCCGCGCCGGCTTCGCGGGGGCGCGGACGGATGGCGTGGACGGGGAGGTCGCGGCGCGGGCGCGGCTGTGGCGCGCCGGTCGGATCGCGGCTCAGGCGGAGTCCTGGCGCTCCGACGGCCTGCATGCGGCGCAGTCGGCGGGCGCAGACCTGCGAGCGGCGCTGGCCGGCGAGTCCGACCAGCCCGGCGACGCGCTCATGATCGAGGTCGAGTCGGAGCGTTCGACGCGGACGCCGGAGGGGTTGATCGGACTCCTGCAGACCCCGCTGCCCGGCCGGCATGGCCTGCTGCTTCGCGATGGTGAACGCACGGCACGCGGATGGCCGAGCGACGCCCTGCGCACCGACGGGCGCACCGCCGCCTGGGTCAAGGCGCTGAATCGCGAGGTGCGACCGCCGGGCGCACGGCTCGCTTCCAGCACCTCGGTCGAGGTGTTCACGACGGTCGAGGCGATGGGCGCCGTCGCACCCACCGACGGCGAACGCATCTCACTTCGGGCCGGCGGATTCCGACTGGTCGACCGGGACGAAGTGCTGCCCGACCGACTCACGGGTTCAGCCCTGCAGGCGGCTGCCTGGTTGCTGCGGCATCAGCGGCCCGACGGCTCCTTCGCGTACGAGTACGCGCCGCCGTCGGCCGACAACAGTGATGGCGAGAAGAGCGGCGGCTGGACCTGGTTCGATCAGCTAGTGCGTCAGTGCGGCTGCGCCTGGGGCGTCGCCACGGTCGCTCGGCTGACGCGAGACCGCAAGATCGCCGAAGCCGCCGCTCGCGCCGTCGGCGGCATCCTCGAACGACACCTGCGCCGCGACGGACCGGGTCGGCTGTTCTACCTCGAGGACATGTACGGCGAGGCCAAGCTTGGGGCGCCGCCGCTGTTGCTGCTCGCGGTCTGCGAACTGGGCGCGTCGCTGCGCATTCCCCGCGAGACGGTCGATCAGCTCACCGCATCATTACTGGCGGTGCAATCTCACGACGGTCGGCTGGGCGCCAAGGCGCGCGGCCTGGAGCTCGAGGGCTCGGAAACCTACTACGCCGGACAGATCGTGCTGGCGCTGGCCCGACTGCACGCGATCCGCAAGCGCCCGAGGCTGCGGACGGCAGTGGAGCGCTCGCTCGCGCATTACCGAGAGCGCTGGGGAGACGAAGCGGAGCGCGATCTGTCATTCACGACCTGGATGATCCAGGCCTGCGATCAGTGGCACGCGCTGACCAGCGACGAGCAGAGCCGCGACTACGCCTACGCGATGGCGGACTGGGCGCTGGAGGAACAGCACGGCGAGGACTGCGAGAATCCGCTCTGGGTCGGCGCGTTCCAGAACACGCCGGGGATCGGCACGGCGGCTTACAGCGAGGGCATCGTCAGCGCGCTGGCCATCGCTCAGCGAGACGGCGATCAGGAGCGGGTCGAGCGCTATCGCGAGTCGCTGATCCTGAGCATGCGCTTCCTGCTTCAACTCTCGCTGGACGGCCCCGAACACGCCCTCGTCGGCGGACCCGAGCACATCGGCGCCGTGCGCTCCGCCCTGCACCGTTCCGGCCTGCGCTGTGACAACGCCCAGCACTACCTGATGTCGATGCTCCGCGCCCGCGCACTATGCTGGGACGCAGACGGGAAGTAATCGACAATGGCGATCATCGACACGCTGCGGTTTCGGAACATCCTGGTCGACGGGGACATCGCCGAGGAGGCGCCGGCGCAGGAGTTCGTGGCGGCATTGGACGAGACGTTTGAGGATGTCACCGGCGATTTGGCAAACAAGGATGACTTGGCGGCGATGGAAGCCAGGCTGATGCAGGATGCGGCCGAACGCGAAGCGCGCACAGCCCGCAATCAACTGGTCATGGTCGGAATAATCCTTGCAGGAATTGCACTGGCGGTGGGGATCATCCTCGGCGTGTTGGCTTAGCCCTTGACCTCGGGCCAGACCTCTCGCCAGGTGGTTTCGATGGTTTGCAGGTATTGATCGACGGGGATGGCGAGTTCGCGGTCGTAGTTGGGCATGCCGATGCCGAGGCGGGTGATGCCCATGTCGCGGGCCGCGCTCAACAGATGCTGGGTGTTGGCCATGTCGGCGTCGAGCGGCGGCAGCCACTGGATCGGGAAGTCGTCCGGGTCGCGGTCATTGGCCTCGAGCTGCGCGCGCAGGCGACCGATCAGCTCGGCCAGTTGTTCAACAGTGGACTGCACAGGCGCGATCCAGCCGTCGCCGAGGCGGGCCGTGCGCTCGATTGCGGCTTGCGCAAATCCGCCGAAGAGGATCGGCGGCCCGCCGGGCGTGACCGGCTTGGGCATCACCGACATCTGGTCGATCTGCACATACTGACCGTCGAACGTGATCGGTTCCTCGGTCCAGCAGGCGCGCAGCACGCGGATGTACTCCTCCATCCGACTGGGGCGCTGGCGGAAGTTGGCGCCCAGCGCGTCGAACTCCTGCCACTGCCAGCCGACGCCGATGCCGAGCCGCATTCTGCCGCCCGAGAGGATGTCGACCTCCGCCGCCTGCTTGGCGACCAGTACGGGCTCGCGTTGGGGCAGGACGAGCACGTTGGTCTGCAGCGCGACGCGGCTGGTCTGGCCGGCCAGCCAGGCCAGCGTGGTCAGCACCTCGTGCTGGTGGACGTCGTCGGTGTAAGGCCCGGTCTGCGGCCGATCGGGGCGCTCGTAGGCGTAGATCACGTGATCCGCCATCGAGATAAAGTCGCAGCCGATCGCCTCGACGCCCTGCGCCCAGTCTCGCAGTTCCGAGACATCCCAATGCCAATGCCAGGCGGGGATCTGACAGCCGAACTCAAACGTGGCCATTTGCGCCTCCCTCTCGATGCGTTGCCGAGCGGCTAGCTGCTGACGATCTCGGGCCAGACCTGGCGGCGCGTGGATTCGATAATCCGCAGCACGTCGTCGACGGGCATGATGCCTTCGCGGTCGTAGTTGGGCATGCCGCAGCCCATCCGCGTGACGCCGGCGTCGCGCGCGGCGGTCATCTGCCGCAAGACCTCGTCCGCGTTTTCGTTGAGCGGCGGTTGCCACTGGATCGGGAATGAGTCCAGGTCGCGCCCATTGGCGCGGAGCTGATCCTGCATCAAGCGAACGCGCGGCAGCAGGCGGTCGACATCCGTGTGGACGGTGGCGACCCAGCCGTCGCCGATCCGCGCCGCGCGTTCGATCGCGGCCTGCGAGAGTCCGCCGAACAGGATCGGCGGTCCGCCTGGAGTGACCGGCTTGGGCATCATCGACATCCGGTCGATCTGGACGTACTTGCCGCTGAAAGAGATCGGCTCCTCGGTCCAACAGGCGCGCAGGACCTTGATGTACTCCTCGGTGCGGCTGGGGCGCTGCTTGATGTTGACTCCCAGCGCCTCGAACTCCTGCCATTGCCAACCGACGCCGATGCCCAGCCGCAGCCGTCCGTTGGAGAGGACGTCGATCTCGGCCGCCTGCTTCGCCACTAGCACAGGCTCGCGCTGGGCCAGCACCAGCACGTTGGGTTGTAGCGCAATCTGCTCGGTGACCTCGGACAGCCAGGCCATGAGCGTCATCACCTCGTGCTGGTGCACGTCGTCGGTGTAAGCGCCCGACTGCGGTCGATCCGGTCGCGAGTAGGCGTAGAGAATGTGGTCGGCCATGGTGATGAAGTCGCAGCCGAGCGCGTCGACTCCCTGTGCCCAATCGCGCAGTTGCGACACGTCCCAGTGCCAGTGCCAGGCGGGAATCTGACAGCCGAACTCGTACTGCGCCATGGATCGCTCCGCTCGTTGATCACGGCTGGTCAGGTGTATCCTAAGCCCACTTCCACTGCAGCTTGAATCTGCAGCTAGATGACCGGCGAGGTGCGGCCTTGGCACGCGACGAACGGCACGCGGGAGAAGAAGGAGTACTGAGGAGCGATATCGCCGACGTGATTGATCGCGCGGCCGCGATGGCGGTCTATGCATTCGCGTCGGTCACCCAGGCAGGGCAGACCGAGGGTCTGCGCCTGCCTCCGCAGCTCGCCGAGCACCTGGCCGAGGCGACTTACGCCGACGTGCTGCGCTACTCCCTGGAGGAGTGCACCTGCCCCTGTCACCAGGAGCACTAGGGCTCGGGGAGCCCCCCTCTGCCTGCGGCATCTCCCCCCGCTGCGCGGGGGGAGAGAAGAGAGTGGCCGGTCGCCTCGTTCCGCCGAGCGGGGGGAGAGAAGATTCCGGCTACACTGCGGTTGACTGCGATTGACTGCGATACGCGTTCGCGCGAGGACACGAAGGAGCTTGAGCAATGACCACAGCGACCAAGGAATCGGTGGTGACCCCGGAGCGGTTCAAGTCGGGGATGACCTGGAACCAGTACCTGGCGTTCATCAACTCGGAAGAGAACTTCGAGCGACTGACCCCGGGCGGGCAGCCGCGCGGCGACGCGAATGTTGAGCGTTTCGTCCGCAACATGGGCGCCTGGCAGGTCTCCGACGAGGGCCGCGAGGCGTTGCAGACGCTGCCGAGACTGAAGATGTTGGTGCTGGGCGAAGACTGGTGCCCGGATGTCTACCGCGGTCTGCCGGTGCTGGCCGAGATCGCCGCGACCGCCGGCTGGGAACTGCGCATCTTCGCCCGCGACGAGAACAACGACATCATGGCCGAGTTCCTCAAGGACGGCCAGCACGAGTCGATCCCCACGGCAGTGATGTACACGCTGGATCACGAGTACGTGGGTCACTGGATCGAGCGCCCGGCTGTGGCGAACGAGCACATGGCCAACATGCAGAAGCTGTTCAGCCGCCAGGAGGGCGAGTCGGAAGACGAGATGCGCGGCCGCATCCGCCAGGCGTACCGAGAGCTCCAGTCGTCGGACGAGTGGGCCTCGTGGCGAGACGCGACGGTCAACGAGATCGTCGAGCTGGTACGCAGCAACACGTAGCGTCGATCCCGCAAGCGTCCCGCGCCCGTTAGTCGGCGGGCGTTCCGCCGAACGGGCTGTCCGCGGCTTCGTCCGGCTGGTCGTCGCTGATCTTGGGCGCGTCCTGTTCGATCGAGCGCATGGCTCGCCAGGTGATGAACCAGCGCTGCAGCGCGGTCAGATTGGTGAGCACGGCCAGCAGCCAGAGGATGGGGATCAGCTGGGCCGAGAGCAGGCCGATGGCCATGATCAGCACGCGCTCCAGGCGCGTGCCCAGTCCGGTGCGGATGCTCACGCCGAACTCGCCCGCCTTCGAGCGCGTGTAACTGACCATCATGCTGCCGAACAGCGAGACGCCGATCAGCACGATCGCCGTGCGGTCGTAGCGCTCGCCATCGCTGTACCAGATCAGCAGGGCGAAGAGCAGGGCGAAGTCGGCCAGCCGGTCGGAGACGGCATCGAAGACCGCGCCCCAGTCGGAGGCTCGATCGGTGGCGCGGGCGACGGCGCCGTCGAGCATGTCGAAGGCGGCCGCGGCGAGCATCACGATTCCCGCCTGCCAGAACTTGCCGTAGGCGGCCAACGTGGCCGCTCCGCCCATGCCGAGCAGGCCGATCACGGTGAGCGCATTGGGCGTCAGGCCGGTGCGCGCGACCGTCCGGCCGATGCGCTCGGACAGGCCCTGGGATATCGAGTGGGGGAGGAGAGACACGTGGATCTCTGAGGGAACCCAACCGCCGTGGATTCACTCTACACAGGCGAGCAAGCCAGGCACGCCCGCCGATCAAATCAGTCGTAAAACATCCGCTTGCCGATGAAGAAGAACAGCACCAGTACGGGGATGGCGGCCGCGATCATGACGACGTGATTGAGATTGAGCGTTTCGTAGAAGGGCCGGTCCTGGGCTTCGATGTAGGGCCAGAGCAGTAACAGCGCGCGTTCGGCGTTGTCCGTGAATTCGTCGATGAACTGCTCCCGGGGAATCCCATAGACCTGTTCGAGCGCGTCGTAGAAGTCCACGCCCTGGCCCGTGAGGCGGAACAGTTCGGCCAGGGATTCCGGCCCCCAGTCCTGGATCATCCAGGCGAGCATGCCGCCCGCCTGTCCGAAGTACTTGGCCTGGAACTGCCAGGTGCTGGGGATCGTCTCGAGCTGCTCGAAGCTGTAGAACTCCTCGTGGTCGAAGAGCACGACCGACCCGGCGCGGCGCAGATAGAAGCCGGGCAGTGGGCCTCGCGACCAGAATCCCATTGCCGACCGCATCCACAGCGGGACCTGCTCGCCATGCGGCGCTGCGGCGGCGCTGATCAGTGCATTGGTCACGGCGCTGCGCACGCTACTCGAGGCATTGCGCGTCACGTGCAGGACCAGTGAATCGCCGTCGATGCCTTCGGGATATGCGGACTCGTCGGCCGGATCGGCGCCTTGCGGCCAGACGATGATCGCGATGTGCTGGTCGACTGAGGCATCGATCAGGTCGCTGACAAGGTCGTACGCGCCCTGACCGGCATCGGCCAGATCGTCGGCGCGTACCTGTCCCTGGGTGTGCCAGAGAGTCAGGTGCTCGCGTTCGGCCATGACCCACTCGACCTCGTCGGTCTGCGCCCCGGCGCTCGGCACGAGCAGAGCAGTCACCGTCGCCAGGGCGAGCAGAACTGTCAGGGCAGTCAATCGAAGGCGATTCACGCGTTCAGGTTAAGGCGGATTCAGGGAGAGATACAGATCGAGGTGCTGTTCGGCAATAGCGGACGCATCGAAGCGCTGAGCAGTATTCCGTCCTCGCGCGGCGAGATCGCGGCGCAGATCCTCGCTCTGCATCAGCTCGTGGATCCGGTCGGCCAGCGCCGCCGGATCGCCGGGCGGAACGAGCAGAGCGGACGCGCCGTCGTCGGTTGCGATCCGGTAGCCGAAGATGTCCGAGGCAATGACGGGCACGCCTGCGGCCATCGCCTCGACCAGCACCAGCCCCAGCGCCTCGCCGCCCGTGGCGGGAAACACCGCGCAAGCGGCCGACGCCATCAGCTCGGGAACTTGTTCATGCGGCACTGCGCCCAGAAACGTGGTCCGCGAGTCCGCGAGTCGTCGCGTTGATTCGCGGACCGGTCCTGCGACGACGAGACGAAGGTCGGGTAGCCGGTGCATTGCCGCCAGCAGCACGCGCAGTCCCTTGCGCGGTTCGTCTCGGCCGACGAAGAGGATCGTGTTGGCGTGCGGCTCGTGTTGAATGTCAAGGAACGGAGTCAGATCGAGGCAGGGCGCGATCAGGCGCGGCGCGGCGGGCAGGGCGTCTCCGGCGACGACTCGTGACACCTCCGAGGCGCAGATGATCGCGTCGGCGCGGCCTAGTAGAAGTCGGGAGAGGGGGCGGGTCGCGCGATAGAAGCGTCGCGCCAGCGACTCGGCGGAGTGCAACGTGACCACGACCGTGGCGCTATCGGGATGCAGCAGCGAGAGCGGCCCGAGCAGCGGCAGCATCGGCTCCTGGATGTGCAAGATGTCGTGAGGCCGTCGGAGGAACGAGCGCAACCGCCATAAGTCCGCGGGATGCCAGCTCAGATCGGCGCGGGTACCGCCCAGCCGGACGCGCAGTGGCCGAGTCGGAGCGAACACCTGCGAGTCATGCCCCATCCGCGCCAGCGCATCGGAGAGCGCCAGCGTATGCGTCTGAACCCCACCAGGCTGTCGAGGGTCGTACGGAAGCACGTGGTGGATACGCACTTCGCTCGCTTAGGGTTCCGTTGCCTCGTAGTAGCCGCGCGTCTGCGCTACTCCGACTGACCCATCTTTCCGAAGCCTTGTCAGGCACGCTCTGACCGTTGCGAGACCTTGCGACTCCGACATACCGCTTGGCAGGTCGAGAGACTGCAGAATCTGCTGAGCCTTCATCGGCTCAGCGTGGCGAGTGAGAACTTCCAAGACGAGCGGTTCTGCATATCTCCTGAACTCCGATGCCCGCAGCGTCGCGCGCAAACGCTCA